>JALSGU010000303.1 GCA_026982575.1 Paracoccaceae bacterium
GCATCTGGCGCAGGGAATTATGGGTAAAAACCTCTGCGGCGGTATTGGCCTCGCGGATGGTTCCGTCAGGTCCGATGATAAAAGCGGGAAATGGCATTGCCGCCCAGATTTGTTCAAAATTCATGCGGCCAGCCTTTTGCTGTCGGATAATCCGGCGCGCAGCTCAGAAATAACTTTGGCAGGGTTGGGTTCCCGAATGACCAAAGCCCGTAAATATGCCCCGTTATCAAGGGGTTCCATATACCAGCTTAAGTGTTTTCTGGCACACCTAACCCCTTGTTCAACCCCGTAAAACGCAACCATAGCCTCAAAATGCTCAATCACAAGATCTGCCAATGCGGTGCCGGATAAGGCCTTTTGGGGTGGCTTGCCGCGTAAAACATCAGATATCTGGGCAAGCCGCCATGGCATGCCTTGCGCCCCGCGCCCGACCATAACGCCATCCGCATGTGATTGCGCCAATGCAACGCGGGCTGTGCTTTCATCAATAATATCACCATTGGCAATCACCGGAATTGATACAGCGTCTTTCACCGATTGAATGGCCTGCCAATCCGCGCGGCCTTTATAAAACTGACAGCGGGTGCGGCCATGCACGGTAATCATTTTAACGCCCGCATCTTCGGCGCGTTTGGCTATTTCAGCCGCATTCAGGGTTTCATCGTCCCAACCCAGCCGCATTTTCAGGGTAACGGGCACATCCACCGCATCCACCACCGCCTTTACCAGTTCCAGCGCATGATCGGGCTGGCGCATCAATGCAGACCCCGACAGGCCGTTTGTAACCTTTTTGGCGGGGCACCCCATGTTGAAATCAACAATCCTCGCGCCCTGCCCTGCAACCATTTTGGCGCCTTCCGACATCCAGTATGCGTCACGACCGGCAATCTGAACGGCGGTATGTTCGACCTTCAGGCCAAGTTCAGCCCTTGACTGGCGGGTTTTGGTTGCCTGCACTAGTTCCTGACTGGCAATCATTTCCGACACCACCAGCGCTGCGCCGAATTTCAGCACAATATTTCGAAACGGCAGGTCGGTTATGCCCGCCATCGGTGCCAATAAAACAGGCGTATGGGTGAAATCTATGGGCAAATGCCTAATCCTTGTGCAGAATATACAGAAATATCGGTAAAACCCTGTTTGGGCAAGTGGACAATTTACCGATTGTTTCAAAAATTGTTTTTAGGGTAATAAGGCGCATGGATCAGAAAATTTCAGGGCTTATTGTGGCAGCAGGGCGCGGGGTGCGTGCCGGCGGTGGCATTCCAAAACAATACCGTATGATTGCCGGTAAAACCGTGCTGCGGCGCGCAGCAGAGGCATTGTTGGCCCATCCTGATATTTCAAACCTGCAAATTGTTATTCATCCCGATGACAGTGATCTGTATACAGATGCCACAAAAGATTTGCCGGTTTTGCCGGTTGTTTGGGGGGGTAAAACCCGGTCAGACAGCGTTTTACTGGGCTTGAAGGCACTTGAAAAATCCAGCCCTGATACGGTGTTGATCCACGATGCTGCACGGTCCAATTTGCCAATTGAAGTGATTGACAATGTGTTGAATGCCTTGCAATCCAGCCAAGGTGCGGTTCCCTGTCTTGCGGTCATAGACGCGCTTTGGCGTGGTGGCAGGCATGTAGAAACCCCTGAAAGCCGCCAAAACCTTTGGCGCGCCCAAACCCCGCAAGGGTTTGATTTCAAAACCATTCTTAACGCCCACCAAACCGCCACCCGGCCTGCCGATGATGATGTTGCGCTGGCCCGTCAAACAGGCATAAAGGTAACAATTGTTGAAGGTTCGGAACGGAATTTCAAAATAACCACCCCGGCGGATTTCGCCCGTGCAGAGAAAGAACTGAAACATATGGATATTCGCACCGGTAACGGCTTTGATGTGCATGCTTTTGGCGCGGGTGAATTTGTCACCCTGTGCGGCATTCAAATTCCGCACAGCCACGGGCTAAGCGGCCATTCCGATGCCGATGTGGCGATGCATGCCGTAACCGATGCTATTTTCGGTGCTTTGTGCGAGGGCGATATCGGCCAGTGGTTTCCGCCAAGCGAAGCCAAATGGAAAGGCGCTGATTCGGCGATTTTCCTTAAAAAAGCTGTGCAGCGCGCCGATGAACGTGAATTTGCGATTACCCACATAGATTGCACAATTATCTGTGAAACCCCCAAAATCGGCCCTCACGCCACTGTCATGCGCGCGAAAATGGCTGAAATCGCCGGTTTAACGATAGATCGGATCTCGGTAAAAGCGACAACTTCGGAAAAACTGGGCTTTACAGGCCGCAATGAGGGCATCGCCGCAATGGCAACCGCAACTTTGGTGAAATCATGAGCAGACTTATCACAACCTTTTTCTATGTGGGCCTTTTGCCAAAAGCCCCCGGCACATGGGGGTCGCTGGCGGCTTTGCCTTTGGGTTATGCATTACATTATTTTGGCGGCTT
Source organism: Paracoccaceae bacterium (assembly GCA_026982575.1). GTDB lineage: Bacteria > Pseudomonadota > Alphaproteobacteria > Rhodobacterales > Rhodobacteraceae > UBA3077. The sequence goes on from JALSGU010000303.1 coordinate 2,455, forward strand.
TCCAGCGCTTTTGGCCGGTGTTGTCATCAGCTTTGTAATCGGTGTCATTGCCATCAAATCCGCAACCGCTGGCAAAGAAGATCACGACCCGTCAGAAATTGTGATTGACGAGGTATGCGGCCAATGGATCGCCCTGTTGCCGGTTTCGGCTGGGTTATGGTTCGCAGGGGTTGATCCTGCGGTTTTCCCCTATCCCGGCTGGGTTTCGGCGTTTTTGCTGTTTCGGCTGTTTGACATCTGGAAACCATGGCTGGTGGGCTGGGCTGATCGCAAACACACGCCCCTTGGCGTGATGCTGGATGATGTCATCGCGGGGGCTTTTGCGGCTATTCTGGTTACACTGGCCGCCGGTATTGCCCATGGGGTGCCGTGGTGATTCTTGCAAAACAGGTTTTGCAGCATTGCCGCGCTAAAGGCTGGAAAATTGCCACAGCCGAAAGCTGCACGGGCGGTATGGTGGCGGCGGCCCTGACAGACATCGCCGGATCATCCGATGTGTTTGATCGCGGTTTTGTCACTTATTCCAACGCTGCCAAAACCGAAATGCTGGGGGTTTACCCTGCCCTGATCATTGAATTTGGCGCGGTCAGCCAGCAAGTTGCCGAAAATATGGCGCTTGGTGCGCTTAGCCGTTCAAATGCGGATATTGCCGTTTCAATCACTGGCGTGGCCGGTCCCGGTGCGTCGGAGAGCAAACCCGAGGGGCTGGTCTGGTTCGGGCTGGCCAATAAACACAGCGTGATTTTTTCGCAAAAAATGGAATTTGGCCCTTTGGGGCGCGAATTTGTGCGCCAGGCCAGTGTTGAACACGCGTTGATGTTGTTGCTCAACAGCTGATTTCAGAGGAAATTTTAGCCATATAATTCTTTGGCGCGCTGCTCAAACGCGCCAACAACCCGTTTCATGGCCTGATCAAAAACCACGCCAATAAGCGCCTGTAACACCTTGGATTTGAATTCAAAATCCACATGAAAGGCAACCTCGCAGCCATCGGCATGGGGGGTGAATTTCCAGTTATTGACCAGATATTTGAACGGCCCGTCCAGATATTCCACATCAATTCGACGGGCATCGGGCAACAAAGTTACCCGGCTGGTAAACCGTTCGCGAAATACCTTGAATGAAATGATCAGATCGGCCTCGATCACCGTGCCATTGGCAATTCTGGTGGTTTTGCGAATGCGCGCCCCTGCTGTCCAAGGCAGAAATTCGGGGTATTTACCCACATCGGCGATCAAATCAAACATTTGTTCGGCGCTATGCGGCATGACGCGCGTTTCGGTATGGGTCGGCATGGTATAAACTCTTTGTTGTCTGGTTATCAAATGACATAAACAGGTAAAGAATCACAAGGACAAGTGCATGGACCACTCCAATTATGTCATCGACGAGATGATTTCGGCCAAAACCATCGCTGCAAGGGTCGAATCGCTGGCGGCGGAAATTTCGGAATATTTCAAGGGCACTGACAAACTGGTGGTGGTGGGCCTGTTGCGCGGGTCATTTGTGTTTATTGCCGATCTGGTGCGCGAACTTGACCTGCCCGTTGAGGTCGATTTTCTTGAGGCCTCATCCTATGGCAACGCCACCGAATCCTCGCGCGAGGTGCGGATATTAAAAGACCTGCGCGGCGAGATTGAAAATCGCGATATTCTGGTGGTTGAAGACATCATCGATACCGGCCACACCATGACCCATGTTTTGCATCTGTTAAAATCACGCAATCCCGCACGGCTAAAGGTCTGCGCCTTGCTTGACAAACCCTCGCGCCGCGAGGCCGAGGTGACGGCCGATTGGACAGGGTTTGAAATTCCCGATGAATTTGTGGTGGGCTATGGCATTGATTACGCACAACGCAACCGCAACCTGCCCTATATCGGGTCTGTGCGGTTTATAAAATGAATGTTTTCTGGCTGTTGAAAATGAAACGGCTGGCGGATAATCCACCCAGCAGGAAACGCATTATACTTGTGCTTAGCATTTTGGCGTTTATCGCAGCATTGTTCTTTTACGAATACATGTTTGGCTGGCCCGAATTTCTGACCGTTGACAAAGGCGTCGGACGGCGCGGGTTTGTCTTGCCAAATAATTGATCCTAGCCCGGCGATTTTGCCAATCGTGCCGCGCGAAGCCGCGCAAAATCATCCCCTGCATGATAGCTGGACCGCGTTAGCGGCGTGGCCGATACCATCAAAAACCCTTTGCCATATGCGGCTGATTCATAAGATTTGAATTCCTCTGGGGTGACAAACCGATCAACCACATGGTGTTTTGGCGTCGGTTGCAGGTATTGGCCGATGGTTAAAAAATCAACGTCCGCCGCGCGCATATCATCCATAACCTGATGCACCGATTGTTTGTCTTCACCCAAACCAACCATGATACCGGATTTGGTAAACATTGACGGGTCCAGCTCCTTGATGCGTTGCAAAACGCGCAGGCTGTGAAAATAACGCGCGCCGGGGCGCACCACCGGATAAAGCCCCGGCACGGTTTCAAGATTATGGTTAAACACATCGGGGCGGGCCGCCACCACGGTTTCAACCGCATCAGGCCCGCATTTCAGGAAATCGGGGGTTAACACCTCGATCGTGGTATCGGGGGATTTACGGCGAATGGCGCGGATGGTCTGCGCGATATGTTCAGCACCGCCATCTTTCAGATCGTCACGATCCACCGATGTTACCACCACATGTTTCAGCCCCAGTTTTTCAACCGCCACCGCCACCCTGCCCGGTTCAAACACATCCAGCGCGTCAGGGCGACCGGTGGCGATATTGCAAAACGAACAGCCCCGCGTGCAGATATCGCCCATGATCATCATGGTGGCATGGCCTTGCGACCAGCATTCACCAACATTGGGGCAGCCGGCCTCTTGGCACACGGTCACAAGGTTGTTTTCTTTCAGGATGTTGCGGGTTTTGCGATAGCCCTCGGAATTGGGGGCCTTTACCCGTATCCAGTCGGGTTTGCGCAAAATCGGCGTGTCGGGTTTATGGGCCTTTTCGGGGTGGCGCTGGGATTTGTCTGAAAGATCGCGAGGGTTTGACATGATGATCCTTTTTAACTGTTTGCCATTGCATAGCCCATGGTTTGGCTGCTGTCTGCCAAAACTTGCACATGTCAGCAATGCATTGCGCGCAAGGGGATAAATATGCGATAAACAGGTAACAGAACAGGAAACACCATGGCTGAAACATCCCCTACATCATTGGCAATTCACAAAAGCTCCGAACATCAAATCGGCAAATTGCAGGAATTCATGAAGCAAATCGTTTTTGGCGGCAATGACGGCATTGTCACCACATTTGCCATCGTGGCCGGTTTTGCCGGCGCGGGCATGGAGGGCACAGCCCAGATCGGCGGCATCGCGGTATTGCTGTTCGGCATTGCCAATCTGCTGGCCGATGCCACTGCCATGGGGCTGGGCGAATTTCTATCGGGTCGTTCCGAGCGCGATGTATACACCGCCACCCGCGACAAGGAATTATATGAAATTCAACATAATCCAGCCATGGAACGCGCCGAAATGTATGAAATACTGGGTGAGCGTGGCGTATCGGAGGATGACGCCAAGCAGCTTACGGCCATTTTTGAACGCCACCCCGAATTTATGGCCGATTTTATGATGCAATATGAAATCGGCATGGCCGACCCGACCGGCGAAAGCCCGGCCATGAACGGGTTTGCCACCTTTATTGCCTTTATTATTTTTGGCGTGGTGCCGCTGCTGCCCTATTTCCTGATGGAACCATCCCGAACCACGTTTAACCTGTCGGTTGCGGCCACATTTTCGGCATTGGTTGCGCTGGGCCTTTTGCGCTGGAAGGTCACCAATGAATCCATGCTGCGCTGTGTTGGTGAAACGGTGCTGGTGGGCGGCATCTGTGCGATTGTGGCCTTTGGTGTTGGCTTGGCGTTTCGCTAACCATCTAATGAATCAAGGTCTTGCCTCGCTCCCCCGGTTTTCGGGTGGGCAGGTTTTTGGGCACATTCGATTTCAGCAATGGCGGCTCTGGATCAGCGGGGAGTTGCAATATCAACTCCATGCATACTTTTTCAATATTGGAGCCTTCAGATACCACGTCATCAGTAATAAGGTTGTTTGTCTCGAACGGGTCAACCTCGTGGTCATACAGCTCCAACTGGCCGGTATCATAGCGGATCAACCGGTATTTTTCGGTGCGCACACTGGCCGCCATATGGCTTTCAATGACGGGTTTGCTGGTAAACCGTTCCCACATTGAAATCGCATTGCCCCGCCCTGTATTACCACGAGTCAAGGGCATCAAATCCTGCCCATCAAAAGGATGTGGAGAGCTAAGCCCAAGCAGGTTTTGCAGGGTTGGATAAATATCCAGCAATGAAACCGGCTCGGTTACCCGCCGCGCGGGCAGGTCTGGATGATAGACCATAAGCGGCACTCGCAAGGCCCGTTCCCACAGGGTGAATTTATGAAAAGCCAGTTTTTCGCCAAATTGCAAACCATGATCGGACCAGAAAATAATCATGGTGTTTTCAAGCAGGCCCTGGCTTTCCAGCTGGTCCAGCAATTGCCCAACAATGTGATCCGCATAAGCAATACAGGCCAGATAGCTGTGGATGAAATCCTGATACTCGCCGGTTCGATACACTGTTCTGCCAATCTGGCGTTGAACCAGTTTGCGCGCTGAGGGCGGTAACGCATTGAATTCGCCAAGATCATCGGGATCAAAGGCTTTGCCGTGAAACCCGGGCGGGTGTTCTACGGGGGGTTTGATAAGGTCAAAAAATTCCTGCCGCGCCATAAAAGGCAGATGCGGCGCAAATGTGCCAAAAGCCCAGAATTTGTTTTCAGAACCGCGGGTTAGCCTGGTTTTCATAAATTCCAGATTGCGTTCATCCGATTGGGGCGGGGCTGAATTAGGCAAAGCCCCAAAATCGGTTCTGGGGCCAAGCAACCCTTGTTTTGCCGCCTTGCTGGTTTTTGAAAACGTGTCAATTTCGGTATGAAAAAACTGCGACCAATCTTCGGTATCAAACCCCGAAAGCCCCATATGAAAAACCTTACCGGCACCGATGGTTTCCATACCCGCATCCCGCGCCTGCCCGATGATTGATCGCCGCCCGCCCGCCGGATAACGCAAAGCCCAGCTTTGCTGGTTTGAATACATGCCGGTGCGCCAAGGCGCCTGCCCAAACAAGGTCGAGGTTCTGGAGGGCGAGCAGGCAGGCGCCGCAGCATAAGCATGTTCAAACACCGTTGCCATTTTTGCCAGCCGGTTCAGATTTGGCGTATGGGCTTGGGGGTGCCCGCCAAGCGGCTCGATCCAGTCGTTCAGGTCCTCAAGCGACAGCAGCAGAATGTTTTTGATTTTCGGGTCCGGTGACATAGGGGATTTATGGCGGAGGTTTCGGGGGGCGTCCAGTTTTTTCGATTGTTTTGAAAAGGTGCGCGGCGGCACGCAGCTTCACATATGAATAACCCGCCCATAGGCATCCAGCACACTTTCATGCATCATTTCGCTTAGGGTCGGATGCGGGTATACGGTTTGCATCAGGTCTTCCTCGGTGGTTTCCAGCTGTCGCCCGACGATAAACCCCTGAATAAGCTCGGTGACCTCGGCGCCGATCATATGCGCGCCCAGCAACTCGCCGGTTTTGGCATCGAAAACGGTTTTGACCATGCCCTCGGCCTCGCCCAGTGCAATGGCTTTGCCGTTGCCCATAAACGGAAACCGGCCGACCTTGATGTCATAGCCCAGCTCTTTGGCCTTGGCCTCGGTATAGCCAACGCTGGCGACCTGCGGGTGGCAATAGGTGCAACCGGCGATGCTTTCCGGTTTTACCGCATGCACCTTTTTGCCAGCGATTTTTTCGGCAACCATCACGCCCTCATGAGAGGCTTTATGGGCCAGCCAAGGCGCGCCGGCGATATCGCCAATCGCGTAAATACCGGGGATTTTGGTGGCACAATAAGCATCGGTAACAATATGGGTGCGGTCGATTTCAATGCCCAATGCTTCCAGCCCCAGCCCCTCAACATTGCCAACAATGCCCACGGCGGAAATCACGGTGTCAAAGGTTTCAGTGATGGTTTTGCCACCGGTTTCGATATGGGCCACAACCTTGCCTTTGCCGCGATCCAGCTTTTTAACCATGGATTTTTCCATGATCTTCATGCCCTGCTTCACAAATTGTTTCTTGGCGAATTTCGAGATTTCAGCATCTTCAACCGGCAAAACCCGATCCATAACCTCAACCACGGTGGTATCCGCGCCAAGGGTGTTGTAAAAACTGGCAAATTCAATGCCAATGGCGCCAGAGCCAATCACCAACAGTTTTTTCGGCATCCGCACCGGATCAAGCGCGTGCTTATAGGTCCAGACCAAGTCACCGTCGGCCTCCAGCCCCGGCAATTCGCGGGCCCGCGCGCCGGTGGCGATGATGATGTTTTTGGCGGTAAGCGTATCACCATTAACGGCAACTTTGCCCGCTGCGGGAATGGTGGCTTCGCCCATAATAACGGTGATTTTATTCTTTTTCAGCAGGTGTTTAACACCCGCAGATAATTGCGCGGCAATACCGCGCGAACGTTTGACAACCGCCTTGATGTCATAAGAAATCGCATCGGCTTTCAGGCCAAACTCCCCTGCCCGCTCCATCAGGTGAAATATTTCGGAGGAACGCAACAAAGCCTTGGTCGGAATACAGCCCCAGTTCAGGCAAATGCCGCCCAGATGTTCGCGCTCAACCACCGCCACATTCAACCCCAGCTGCGCGCCACGAATGGCGGCAACATAGCCCCCCGGGCCAGCACCGATAACAATAAGATCAAATGATTTAGCACCCATGGGGATTTCCTTTTTGATGATTTTTCGAGACCATAAAGCAATGTAAGCCCTATGCAAGATGTCGATAACGCAATCCGGCTATGCGCAGCTGGTTTCCGAGCATAGCGAGGCCATGGCTTAGTTCTTGTCTTGGGCCTCAAGGG
>JALSGU010000304.1 GCA_026982575.1 Paracoccaceae bacterium
CAGCCCGAGGAAATTCGGGTGTCACTTGCATCAGACGGCCAAGTCTGGATCACGCCTCCTTGCTCGAACGGCAAGGGGGCGTTTTGTTTGGTGGAACGGGTTTGAACCTGCGCCATATCACCGCTTTTGGCTAACCGAAAATCGCACCGGGGTTCATGATGCCGTTTTGGTCCAGCGCGGTTTTGATCCGGCGCATGGCCGCCAGTTTGCCCGCATCGCCATAACGCCCCAAATCACCCGATTTTAACCGCCCGACCCCGTGTTCTGCGCTAAAGCTTCCGCCGAATTCAGCCACCAAGTCATAGATCGCGCGGCTGATTTTTGGCCTTAGATGCACATGGTTTTCACGCGATTGGCCTTTGGGGGGGAACACATTGTAATGCAGGTTGCCATCCCCCAGATGGCCAAAACAGTTGATCCGGAATTGCGGGTCAACCAGCGCGCGGGCGGCATCTATAAATTCTGGCACCCGCCCCACCGGCACCGAAATATCATGGGATGAAATCGACCCGATACGTTTATTGCCCGCCGGAATATTTTCGCGGAGCTGCCACAATAATTGCCGCTGTTGCAGGTTTTGCGAGACCACCGCATCCACCACCAGCCCCGCTTCCATTGCCTTGGCCAGCGCGTTTTCCATGGCGTTTTGCAAACCATCACCACCGCCGCAATCCATCAAAACCATCCACGGATACGGGGTGGCAAACGGATCTTTGAAATCCAGTCCGGTCTCGGTCATGAAATCCAGCCCTGTGCGGCTGATCAGCTCAAACGCGGAAATCACATTGCCCAGTTCATCGGACATCATCGTCAAAAGTGCCAGCGCATCTTTGGGTGATGGCACCGCAAGCATTGCCGCGATTTGCTGTTTTGGCTGTGGATACAGACGCAACACCGCGGCTGTAATAATGCCCAACGTGCCCTCGGACCCGATCATCAGATTGCGCAGATCATATTCGGTATTGTCTTTACGCAGCGATTTCAACCCGCCAATCACCGTGCCATCCGCCAAAACCGCCTCTAGCCCAAGACAAAGATCGCGGGTATTGCCATAGCGCAAAACATTCACACCGCCGGCATTGGTGGCCAGATTACCAGCAATTTGGCACGACCCTTCGGAGGCCAATGACAACGGAAACAACCGGTTTTGTCGGGCGGCGGCGGCTTGGATATCAGCCAGTATCGCGCCTGATTCAACAATCATGGTGTTATCTGTCACAGATAGCGCACGAATTCTGGCCATGCGTTTTGTGGATAAAATAACCGGCAAAGCCCCGTCTTGCAGGGTTTGGCCGCCGGTCAGGCCGGTATTGCCCGCCATCGGCACAACCCCGACACGGCCCGCGTTGCAAGCCGCCAAAATCAACGATACTTCGGCAGTATCAGCGGGCAAAAGCACCGCGGCGGCTTTGCCTTGATACATGCCGCGCGGTTCTGACAGATCGGGCGGTTCAACGGCGCGCAAGCTGCCCTTGCCCAGCCGGTTTTCCAGCTGGTTCAGAAATTCGGGTGTTGCGTCATTCAGCATTTATTCCCTGTCCGGCACTGGTTTTTCCGCGTCTGTCACCGCGCAGATTGGCATATAAAACATGGGTGCGCCAGCGGCCCGCAATTTGCAAATAGCTTTGCGCCACGCCCTCGTATTTGAACCCCGCCTGTTCCAGCAACCCGCGTGATGCCTTGTTTTCGGGCAGACAGGCCGCCTCGACGCGGCTTAGATCAAGTTCGGAAAAGGCGTAATGCACAACTGCATCAAGGGCCTCTCGCATATAGCCTTGGCGGGCAAATTCGGGGCCGATCCAATAGCCGACCGTGGCGGCCATGGATGCCCCCTGACGGATATTATCCAGCGTCAGCGCCCCCAAAAGCCGGTCGGTGCTGCGCTTTGTGATCATAAACGGCATGGCGGTTTTGGCCTTGGCAGAGCGTTCGGCCCAGTAAACCCTGTTCAAAAATGATCGGCGCGCGGCGTAATCATCAGCGCGGGCCGGTTCCCACGGGGCTAAGAAATCATGGCCCTCATGCCGGATGTTTGCCCATGCCGCATAATCGCTGTTGCGTGGCAGGCGCAGCAACAGCCGTTCGGTATGCAAAACCGGACCTGTCTGGCGGCGAAACATTACGCTGACAAAGCTGTCAGCAGCTCGGGCAATTCAGGGGCGGCTTCCACCGGACCATAAAGCGCCATGGCAGCAGAATTTTGCTGGCAAATTCCGGCTGCAAAACCGCGCACCGCTGTTACATTTACGGCGTCTATTTTAGCCACGGTTTCTTCCAATGTTGGCACTTTGCCCCAGATGGTCATGGCCCGCGCCATGCGTTCGGCCCTTGCTGACGGGCTTTCCAGCCCCATCAACATACCGGCTTTCATTTGCACCCTTGCCCGTTCGACCTCTACCTCGGAAATAGTATCGGCAGATCGGCGGATTTCCGAAATGGTCAGGTTTGCCAATTCCGCAACCTGATCACCGGATGTGCCCGAATAAATGCTGAACATGCCGGTATCAACGCTGGGCGCAACACTGGCAAATATCGAATAACAAAGCCCGCGTTTTTCGCGTGCCTCCTGGAACAGGCGCGAGGACATGCCCCCGCCCAGTATCAACGCATAGACCTGCGCTGCGTAAATTTCCTGACCGGAATAATTCGGGGCCTCGAACGCCAAGGTAAAATGGGCCTGTTCCAGCTGTTTGATCTCGCGGCGTTCACCGCCGGTAAAATTGGCGGCAATGATATTGCCCGCAGCGGTTTTTGGCATATCGCCAAACAGCTTTTCGGCTTGGGCGACAATTTTATCATGGTCAACCGCGCCGGCGGCTGCAAGAATCAGGTTTTCCGGCCCGTAATTTTGCGCGACAAATTTTGAAAGATCCGCCCGGTCAAAGGCTTTGACCAGATCGGCCGGTCCCAATATCGACCGCCCCATGGGTTGATCCGGGTATGCGACCTCTTGCAGCCAATCAAAAACCACATCATCGGGGGTATCCAGACTTTGGCCGATTTCCTGAATAATCACACCGCGCTCGACCTCTATTTCCCGCGCTTCAAAGGTAGAGTTACGCAAAATATCAGCCAGCACATCCAGCGCCAGTGGCACGTCGTCTTGCAGCACCCGCGCAAAATAGGCGGTGGTTTCGCGGCTGGTATAAGCGTTTAGAAACCCGCCGACATTTTCAATGCTTTGCGCAATATCCAGCGCTGAACGCCGTTTGGTGCCCTTGAACGCCATATGTTCCAGAAAATGGGCGATGCCGTTCTGGGCCGCAGATTCATTGCGCGCCCCCGCATCCACCCAAACGCCAATGCTGGCCGATTGCAGCCCGGGCATGTTTTCTGTCAGTATCCGCATGCCGTTGGCAAGGGTGTGAAATTGCACGCTCAAATCCGTGACCTTTCTATTATGGCAGCTTTCAGGGCGTCCAGATCATTGGCAACCCTTGTCACCCGCTCGGGTCGATCAAACAGGTCTGCCATATGGGGGGGCAGGTCTGGGCGGATGCCGGTTGCGGTTTCGACCGCATCGGGGAATTTGGCGGCGTGCGCGGTGGCCAGCGCCACCATTGGTGTGGCGATATCGCCGCGTTGGTCTTTGGCCACTTTTGTGGCCACGGCTGAATGCGGGCATAATAATTCGCCGGTATTTTCCAGCATTTCAGCGATTTCCGCTGTGGTTTCGGCTTCGGAACAATTGCCGCTATCGAATTCGGCTTGCAGTTTTTCCAGCGCGCCTTGCGACAGGCTGAACCCGCCCGCGCCAAGTTCATCCATTAATTGCGCCACGGCGCTGCCTTGGCGGTCATAAAGATCAAACAACAAGCGTTCAAAGTTGGAGCTGACCTGAATATCCATCGACGGGCTGATGCTGGGGGTGACGCCTTTTTTCTGGTGCGCACCGTTTTGCAAGGTGCGGTGCAAAATGTCGTTTTGGTTGGTGGCAATCACCAGACGATCAATCGGTAGCCCCATGCGTTTGGCCACATAAGCGGCAAAAATATCGCCAAAATTGCCGGTCGGCACGGTGAAAGAAACCTTGCGGTGCGGCGCGCCAAGGCTGACAGCCGAGCTGAAAAAGTAAACCACCTGCGCCATCACCCGCGCCCAGTTGATCGAATTTACCCCGGCCAGCTGCACCGCCTCGCGGAATTCAAAGTCATTGAACATGTCTTTCAGCCGCGCCTGGCAATCATCAAAATCACCGTCCATTGCCAGCGCATGCACGTTGTTTTCCGATGGCGTGGTCATCTGGCGGCGTTGCACATCGGATACGCGGCCATGGGGGTAAAGGATGATCACGTCAACGGAATCAAGCCCCTTAAAGGCCTCGATCGCGGCGGAACCGGTATCGCCCGAGGTCGCACCGACAATGGTCACCCGTTTGCCTGAACAGGAAAGCGAGGCCTCGAACATCTGGCCGATCAGCTGCATGGCGACATCCTTGAAGGCCAAGGTCGGGCCGTGATGCAGTTCCAGCAAAAAATCATTGGCCCCGATTTGGGTCAGCGGCACCCGCGCTACATGGCGAAACCTGCCATAGGCCCGTTTCAGGATGGCGCGGAATTCATCATCCGAAAATGTGTCGCCAATAAACGGTTTCATCACCAAAAAGGCGATTTCCTCATAGGAAAGGCCTGCCAGCGCCGCGATTTCGGGTTTTGACATTTGCGGCCATGTGGCTGGCACATAAAGCCCGCCATCAACCGCCAGCCCGCTTAGCATTGCTTGTTCAAAATTCAGCTCAGGGGCTTGGCCCCGTGTCGAGATATATTTCATTTTGCGCCCTTAAATTGTGCGTCGCTTGATCCGCCATAGCAGATACAGTGACATGAAGGCCCATACAATGGCAAAACCATACCATGTTACCGCATATTCCAGATGGCTGTTGGGAATGTTCAGCCCTACCGCAATCGGGGTCGGGCCGCTGGAAAGCGTGGTCTGGCGCAGCACCAGAAAAATTTCTTCGGTGCCAAGCGCTGCGGCCAATGGCGGCACCGCGCGGGAAAACCAGATATTGCCGTCAATATCATTTTCAGGTGTATATTTATCAACATCATCCGCCCAGAGCAGATTGCCAAAAAGCGTGCCGTTTTCCAATGGTCGCGTTGCGTCTTTTTGGTGGTCGGGCACAATGCCGCGATCAACAAGTATGCGCCGCCCGTCTGCCAGCGTAAAGGGCACAATAATGCGAAACCCCGGGCCGGTTGCAGGCGAGGAGGAAAGCACATGGATTTCCTTGCTGTCCATTTCGCCAGTGGCCTGCACCGATAAAAACCGGTCTTGTTCAGGTATCAGAACATCGGGCAAGGGCACAGGGGGCGCTGACAGGCGGGCTTCGATATCTGAAAGCATGGCGTTTTTCCAGCCCAGCCGGTCAATCTGCCAATTGCCCAGAAGCACCAGAATGATAACGCCAATCGCGCCAAACAGTGCAGGAATGATCATTTGTCTAGGCATTGTGTTCTCCAAACAAAAACGCGGGCCAAAGCGACCCGCGTTTTATCTGTTGTGTTAAGCGGGTTATCTGGCCCAGACATAAATCGAAATAAACAGGAATAGCCACACCACATCAACAAAGTGCCAATACCAGGCGGCTGCTTCAAACCCGACATGGCTTTCTTTCGTGAAATGACCCGCACGGGCACGGAAATAACATACCGCCAAAAAGATGGTGCCGACAATAACGTGGAACCCATGGAAACCGGTGGCCATGAAAAACACACTGCCATAGATATTGCCTGAAAAGCTGAAGGTGGCGTGGTAATATTCATAAACCTGCAAAATGGTAAAGAATACGCCCAGAATAACCGCAACCAGCAACCCGGTTTGCAGGTCTTTGCGGTTGTTTTCATGGGCAATCGCATGGTGTGCCCATGTGGCCGCAGCGCCCGAACACAGTAATATCAACGTATTGATCAGCGGCAAATGCCACGGATCAAAAGTTTCAATACCAACAGGGGGCCATTGGGTGGCGGTTAGGACAATCCCGTCAATCTTGTCCATCGGATACAGGGCTGATTTAAAGAAAACCCAGAACCATGCCACAAAAAACATGACTTCGGAGGCAATGAACATGATCACGCCATAGCGCAATCCGATTTTAACCACCGGAGTGTGATCGCCTGCCTGGCTTTCCTTGATCACATCTGCCCACCAGACATACATGGTATAAAGCACACCCAAAAGACCGACAATCATAACCCATGGCCAGTTGGTGTTCATATACATCACCGAACCTAAAAACAGGATAAACGCCGAAAGCGCGGCCATCAGCGGCCACGGGCTTGGCTCTAGAATGTGGTAATCGTGGTTTTTTTCATGTGCCATGGTTTTTGTCCCCTATTTTGGTCAATTGACCGAATTATCTTGATTATCATTGGCCGGATCAACAGAGGCAAGATCTGTTTCCGGCATATCCGTTTCATAGAAAGTGTAAGAAAGCGTGATTGACTTTACCCTTTTGCCGTCAAGATCGTTGACAATGTCCGGATCAACAAAAAAGGTTACCGGCATTACCACCCGCTCACCGGGCTGCAAGACCTGCAATTCAAAGCAAAAACAGTCAATTTTTGCAAAGAAATTACCGGCGGAAAATGGTGCGACCCCGTAAGTAGCCGAACCGGCAATCGGTTTGTCTGTCGGGTTATAAGCTTCGTAATAGGCCATGCCGACCTCGCCGATACGAATTTCCATCACCCGCTGCAATGGTTTGAATTCCCACGGAATACCGTCGCCAGTGCTGGCCGCAAACCGGATAATCATGGTCTGGTCAAGAATAAGGTCACTGGGCTGTTCGGCAGTGGTTGTAGTGCCGCCATAGCCGGTTACCCGGCAAAACCAGTCATAAAACGGCACCGAAGCATAAGCCAGCACACCCATAAGCACCACGATACTTACCAGCCGGACAACAACTTTTTTATTACTGTTGATTTCGGTGTTTTCAGCATTTTCGGTCATTCGCTATCCACCATTGTGCTGAAATTGGGTGCGGTTGCATCAATATTTTGTGGTTTGCTAAGCTTTACCAGCGACACCGAAAAAACGATGACGACAAAAGCGCCCAGCAATAGGCCCACGGCCATGTTGCGGCCCTTGCGGCGGTTGTGAATTTCGTGTTGTTCGGGAAAGCTCATAGCAGCACCGGAAAGGTTGGGGCCAGATCAAAGCCGCGCAAGGCGGCCTCTGCCAGCAAAAGAACAAAATGCAGAAACAGATACAGGATCGAAAAAGCAAACAGCTGTTTTTCGCTGCGAAACTTATCCGCAATATTATCTGCATCACTGCGCCGGAAAACCCGGACGGCCCCCAACAGAAAAACGATATTCAGAATTACGGCAACCGAAAAATACACCAGGCCGCCAATTTGGGTAAACCCGATTGCCAAAGAAACCGGGATCAATAGCAGGCTATAACCAAGAATATTGTTGCGGGTGGTTCTGGTGCCATGGGTTACCGGCAACATCGGCACTTTTGCGGCTTTATAGTCATCATTGCGCCACAAGGCCAAAGCCCAGAAATGTGGCGGTGTCCAGATTAAAATCAGTGCAAACATCAACACCGGCTCAATGCTGATACCGCCGGTTGCCACGACCCAGCCCAGCATTGGCGGAAACGCCCCCGCAGCACCGCCAATGACGATGTTATGGGGCGTGGCGCGCTTTAGCCACATGGAATATACCACCGCATAGAAAAAGATCGTAAACCCCAGCAACGCCGCCGCAGCAATATTGGCAAAAAGCCCCAGCATTACCACCGACATAACCGACAGGGTTATGCCAATGCCCAGGGCCTCGCCGGGTTCAACCCGCCCCGATGGAATGGGCCGGCCCGCGGTGCGCTTCATTACCGCGTCAATGTCGCGATCCCACCACATATTTAATGCACCGGACGCACCGGCGCCCACGGCAATACAAAGAATGGAAGCAAAAGCAATAACCGGATGCACCGCAACCGGGGCCACAAACATGCCCACAGCGGCAGTGAAAATCACCAGCCGCATGACACGCGGTTTTAACAGTTCGACATAATCGCCGAACTGTGCCTCATGTGTCTTATCCCAAGTCGTGTCAGCCATTTAGTTGGAGGCCATCTCGACAGATTCAACGCCGCCGAATTCGACAATTGCCGCTGCCAGCCATGCGTCGTAATCTTCTTGTGATACAACCTTAACCACAATCGGCATATAGCTGTGGTTGATGCCGCACAGTTCCGAACATTGGCCAAAATAGGTGCCGATATAGTTGGCGTCGCTATCGGTGCCGTCTTCGACATCGTCAGGGTCAGCGGAAACGCGGAACCATGTTTCATTCAAGCGGCCTGAAATTGCGTCAATTTTAATACCGAATGATGGCACCGCAAAAGCGTGGTTCACATTCGATCCCTCAACCTGGACCCGCACAACCTTGCCAACCGGAACCACCAGCGGATTGGTTGCCGCCAGCAGGAATTCATCAGGGGCATAACCGTTATTGATCAGCTTGGTGGCCATGAATTCATCGTTTATATAGGGGGTGACAAATTCATCATTGGGATCAACGGTTTTGTTCAGCGTTGCTGGCGCGCCAATCATGTGACTGTCGAATTCAAATTCGTTTTCAGGATAGCCATAGGTCCAATACCATTGGTTGCCGGTTACCTTGATGGTCAGATCGCTTGGCGGGGTTTCCAGCTCTTTGAACAAAAGCGGTAGCGAAAACGAACCGATGACTATCAGGATCAAAATCGGAACGATTGTCCAGATTACCTCGATCAGGGAATGGTGGGTAAAAGTTGCCGGGCTTTTATTGGCACGCCGGTTAAACCGGATAATAATCCAGATCAACAAACCCGTCACAAAAATTGTGATAGCGGTAATGATAATCAATACCATTCCGTCCAGCCATTGCTGGTCACGGGCCAGTTCTGTCACGCCGGGCTGAAACCCCATACCGCCCGGCGTTGGCACCCCAATAGATTCGAGATTGTCAAGCGCGTCTTGGGCCAATGCTGCACCCGCCAATGTCATACCGCCAATGCCAGCAGCCAAGCCGCTGAAAAGCTTATTAAATCGCATTTTTATTCCCCTATTCGTGACAGTTTTTCTGTCAATTATTTGAAACGCACGGGCAAATCAGCTTTGCAGCGGTTGTCTCTTAGGTATGAAAGACCATATTGTGAGCATAATAACAAGATAGTCGTTTGCGGCATTCAGCCGCGAATGGGTATTTTTTGGGTAAATTTAGATCGGATTCGTCACATGAGCGACCAGCAATCGGCATTTCGCCCCTTTGAAGACAATTTTGACATGGAATCGGCTCTGGGGCATTTAAGGTCGGTAACAGATGGTGGCGATGACGGAGAATTGTTTCTGGAGCGCCGCCGCTCAGAGGTCTTAACCTTTGATGATGGTCGCCTTAAAAACGCCAGTTATGACGCTGG
>JALSGU010000305.1 GCA_026982575.1 Paracoccaceae bacterium
CCTCGCCCACGGATTTCATGACCTTGAGGTTGATGCCCAGCAGATCATCGCGGCTCATGCCGGGTTTGCGGGCCACACCGGCGGTTACGATGCACACATCAGCACCGGCAATGGCGGAATAATCATTGGCGCCAGACATTTTTGCGTCATACCGGTCCACCGGTGCGCTTTCGGCAATGTCTAATGCCTTGCCTTGGGGGATGCCTTCGGCAATATCAAACAGGACAACATCGCCCAGTTCTTTCATTGCAGCAAGATGGGCGAGCGTGCCGCCAATTTGTCCGGCGCCGATCAGGGCTATTTTTGGGCGTGCCATTGGAGATTCTCCTAAAGGTTCAAAATTCATCCATTGGCCTAGCCCCATTTTCGATTCTCCGCAAGCGCAGGATTGGGTTGCGATGATGAAAACCTCTGTTATGTTGTTGCGGTGCAACAAATTCAGAAAGGCGCAGATATGTCCCATCCTTACCGTTCGGTTCTATATTTGCCCGGATCCCGTGAACGGGTGTTGGAAAAAGCCAAAGGGTTGCAAGCGGATGCGCTGATTTTTGATCTGGAAGACGCAGTAGCGCCCGATGATAAAATTACAGCTCGGGGTTTGGTGGCAAAGATGGTTGGCGCGGGTGGGTATGCCCCGCGAAAAATCCTGATCAGAATCAACGGGCTGGATACAGTTTGGGGTGCCGATGATTTGATGGCCGCTATTGCGGAAAAACCTGACGGGATATTGATTCCAAAGGTGAACAGCCAGGCGGATTTGGCTATGATTTCAGCAAAATTGCAGGGAAAAACCCGGCTTTGGGCCATGGTGGAAACCCCGCTTGGCATATTGAATGTCAGCGACATTGCCCAGACGCCAAAACTGGCAGGGCTTGTGCTGGGCACCAATGATCTGGTCAAAGACCTGTTTGCCAGCCATACCGCTGATCGCGCCGCGGTAATGACCAGCCTGTCGATTTGCCTGTTGGCAGCGCGCGCCAACGGGCTGATCTGCGTTGACGGGGTTTATAATGCGTTCAAGGACGAAACAGGGCTGGAGGCTGAATGTATTCAGGGCCGTGATATGGGTTTTGATGGCAAAACCCTGATCCACCCTGCACAGCTTGATATTGCCAACCGGATATTTGCGCCAAACGCCGATGATCTGGCCTTGGCAGTGCGATATATCGAGGCATTTGAAACCGCTGACGGGGTTGCCGTGGTTGATGGAAAGATTGTCGAAAATTTACATGTTGAAAATGCACGGCGTTTGCTGGCAAAGTCGGCCAAAATCAATAAGCTTAGGGGCGCATGACATGACACTTTTATATACAGGTATG
>JALSGU010000306.1 GCA_026982575.1 Paracoccaceae bacterium
ATAAAGGGCGAAATAATACAGGCCTGATTGGCGCGCGCGTAAACATCCAGTGCACCGACCATGATCGGGTCAAAGGTCAGCGGTGAATTGATGTTGATCAACGAGGTCATCACTGCGTTTTGGTCTACAAAATCACTGCCAAACAGAATCTTGGCCATATCAACCGAATCTTGCGCCCGTTCGGGTGCGGTAACCGACCCCATAAACGGTTTGTCCGACAGGGTCATATGTGCATAAAGCATATCCAGATGGCGTTTATTAACCGCCACATCGGTAGGTTCACAAACCGTGCCGCCCGAATGGTGCAGGTATTTTGACATATAGCCGAGTTTCACAAATTTATTGAAATCATCCATGGTGCCATAGCGCCGCCCGCCTTCCTGATCGCGCACAAATGGCGGGCCGTAAACTGGCGCCAGCACCAAAGATTTGCCGCCGATTTCAACATTACGATCGGGGTTGCGCGCGTGTTGGGTAAAAGTGCTGGGCGCGGTGGCACATAATTTGCGGGCTAATCCCCGCGGAATACGCACCCGCTCGCCGTCAATATCCGCGCCGGCCTCGCGCCATAGTTCAATCGCATCGGGGCAATCGACAAAATCAACCCCGATTTCTTCCAATACCGTCTCGGCATTATATTCGATAATCTCGATCGCCTCGGCGTCAAGAATTTCAAAATTCGGAATGCGCCGTGTGATGAATTTTTCAAATTCCAGTTTTACCGCGCTGCGTTCAGCCCGCCGCGCGGCCCCGCCGCCACGGCTGCGGTGCTTTTTAAGGGGGGATTTCAGGCTGGGCACAAACTCGGGCATTTGATGCTCCTGTTCAGATGAGACAGGAGAGAATATTGCCGAGCCACCAAGATATAACCGCAATTTCGCGCCCGATTATATGCCACCAGCGACATGGGGGTAGCTTTCAAGTAATTCTATGTAATTACAATCGGAAATGCCTAACCACTTCTTTCTGTTAGCAACCTTTACTGCAACCCCATCAAGTAATCTTGCATATTTCAAATTACTGCGCTACGATTTGATCGCCAGCAGCCCCCCACATCCTGCGCGCCCTGGCCCGTGCGTGGGAATGGCGGCAGAAACTGGAAACCGGCGAGGCGAACACGATCAGCGATCTTGCGGCCGCCGAGGGGCTGGCTGATCGTTTCGTCAGCCGCCAGATCCGGATTGCCTACCTTGCGCCCGCAGTCATCGAGCGCATGATGGTGAAACAGGAGATAGATCAATCACAATAATGCCAGATCATTACGCCGCGTTTGATCACGGCTATGCCTGCACCATCCATAAATCACAGGGCGCAACCG
>JALSGU010000307.1 GCA_026982575.1 Paracoccaceae bacterium
CGGGCGCATCCTGATTTTGAAAAACATCCGGCAAAGTCATGGAGCGGAATTTCAAACCACCATCAAACACGGCTTCATCCGCCAAAAGCTGCGCGACATGGCTGCCAAAACCGCCCACGGAACCTTCCTCGATGGTGATCAATGCCTCGTGTTCAGCGGCCAGTTGCAAAATCAAATCGCGGTCCAGCGGTTTGGCAAAACGCGCATCGGCAATGGTGGGGTTGATGCCGCGTGCTTTTAGCGATTCTGCGGCTTTTTCACATTCTGCCAGCCGCGTGCCAAACGACAATATCGCCACCCGCGCGCCGGATTGAATAATCCGGCCTTTACCAATTTCCAGAACCTTACCGCGTTCGGGCAGATCAACGCCAGTGCCCTCGCCGCGCGGAAACCGAAAGGCGCAAGGCCTATCATCAATACTGGCAGCAGTGGCCACCATATGCATCAGCTCGGCCTCGTCCGCTGCGGCCATCACCACAAAATTCGGCAGATTGGCAAGAAAGGCAATGTCAAAACTGCCCGCATGGGTCGGGCCATCGGCCCCCACCAGACCAGCGCGGTCAATGGCAAAACGCACCGGCAGGTTTTGAATGGCCACATCATGCACGATCTGGTCATAACCGCGCTGCAAAAACGTGGAATATATCGCGCAAAACGGTTTCATGCCGCCCGCTGCCAACCCGGCGGCAAAGGTAACGCCATGTTGTTCAGCCATGCCCACATCAAACATCCGGTTCGGGAATCGCGCGGCGAATTTATCCATGCCAGTGCCATCTGGCATAGCGGCAGTGATACCAACCACGCGGCTATCGGCCTCAGCCTCGGCGATCAGGGCTTTGGCAAATACCGATGTGTATGACGGTGCGTTGGATTTGGTTTTTTTCTGCTCGCCAGTGGCCACATCGAATTTGGCGCGGGCATGGCCGCAATCAGGGGCGTTTTCAGCGGGGCCGTAACCTTTGCCTTTTTTGGTGATCACATGGATCAGCATCGGGCCGGTGGCGCGCTGTTGCACGGTGCGCAAAACCGCCAGTAAATCTTCCATGTTGTGGCCGTCAATGGGACCGACATAGGAAAAACCCAGTTCTTCAAACAAAGTGCCGCCAACGGTCATGGATTTTACCATTTCCTTGGCACGGCGCGCACCTTCTTGCATGGGGGGTGGCAGCAATGATGCAAACCCTTTGGCAGCTGATTTCAGCTCCTGAAAGGGGGCCTCGGCATAAAGCCGCGAAAGATAAGACGACATCGCCCCGACCGGCGGCGCGATCGACATATCGTTATCGTTCAGAATAACAATCATGCGTTTATCAAGAT
>JALSGU010000308.1 GCA_026982575.1 Paracoccaceae bacterium
GCAGCCTGCGCCCGATGGATACCGAAACCGTGGTCAAATCGGTAATGAAAACCAACCGCTGTGTGACCGTTGAAGAAGGCTTTCCGGTGGCCTCGATTGGCGGCCATATTTCTGCCACCCTGATGCAAGAAGCATTTGATTATCTGGACGCACCGGTGATCAATTGCACGGGCAAAGACGTGCCAATGCCTTATGCGGCCAATCTCGAAAAACTGGCGCTGGTAACCACTGACGAAGTGATTGCCGCCGTTAAATCAGTAACTTATCGTTAGGAGCAGCCCCATGCCAATTAACATTTTAATGCCTGCTCTTTCCCCCACCATGGAAGAAGGCACGCTTGCCAAATGGCTGGTTGCCGAGGGTGACACCGTGCAATCGGGCGATGTGATGTGCGAGATCGAAACCGACAAAGCCACCATGGAATTTGAAGCTGTGGATGAAGGTGTAATCGGCAAAATCATTGTGCCGGATGGGACTGAGGGCGTAAAAGTAAACGCCCCCATCGCAGTGCTGCTGGAAGAAGGCGAAAGCGCGGCCGATATTTCTGCCGCCCCCACCAAAGCCCCTGCCCCGAAACCCAAAGCTGCCCCCGAAGAACCCCGTAGGGCGGGCTTAACCCCGCCACCTGCCGAACCCGCCGCAAAGGGCACCCGCGTTTTTGCATCGCCACTTGCCCGCCGCATCGCAGCTGACAAAGGCCTTGATCTGGCAGGCGTCACCGGCTCCGGCCCCAAAGGCCGCATTGTCAAAGCCGATGTTCTGGATGTAAAACCCCAAGCCGCAGCGACACAAACCGCTACGCCGATTGCGCAAAGCGCCAGTTCCGATCAGGTCAAAGCCATGTACCAGGATCGCGAATATGAGGAAGTGCCGCTGGACGGCATGCGCAAAATCATTGCCAGCCGTTTGACCGAAGCCAAACAAACTATCCCGCATTTCTATCTGCGCCGCGACATCCATCTGGATGCATTGCTGAAATTCCGCAGTCAAATCAACAAGGGATTGGAAGCGCGGGGCCTGAAACTGTCGGTCAATGATTTTATTATCAAAGCCTGTGCCAATGCCTTGCAAGAAGTCCCCGATTGCAACGCTGTTTGGGCCGGTGACCGGATATTGAAACTCAAACCATCTGACGTGGCGGTGGCTGTCGCGGTTGAAGGCGGTTTGTTTACGCCAGTGCTGCGCGATGCGGAAAACCGCACGCTGACCAGTCTTTCGGCTGAAATGAAAGATCTGGCCGCGCGGGCCAAAACCCGCAAACTGGCCCCCCATGAATACCAAGGCGGCAGCTTTGCCATTTCAAATC
>JALSGU010000309.1 GCA_026982575.1 Paracoccaceae bacterium
AGGAAAAAAAGACAAAGCTTTGCAGCTAGAGTTTGAAAGGGTGAAAGAAAACGGAACCAAATTTGTTTCTAGTGAACGAATTGGATCTGTTATTCGCGCTAATAAGCTTAAATTCCGAACCAAAGAGCACAATATATCTGGTTTGCAATTGTGCGATCTAGTTGCACACCCAAGCCTTATGCACATCAGAGATAGCCAGGGACACGCCGTGACTTTAGGGGCATTCGCCATCAAAGTAAGGAATACCCTTGAAGCGTCAAAATATGACCGATCCTATTATGGGAAAATTAATGGTTATGGAATTAAGACCGTGCCAACAAAAATGGAGCCCTAGGGCTCCATCCGGTGGATTATGTACCATCTAATTACCGACCGCCGTAGCATCGGGTTGTCTGAAGTATAGCTACTAGATGTTAACAAGTCAATAATGCGATAAGGGAAAAAATGTGTGCTCTGCACGCACCGCTCCGATGTTCCCACCAAAACGGTGCGTGGGAACCACGCACCCTACGGAGGGCTTGTGATATTTTGTAGGATGGGGTGGCAAACACCCACCCTACGGCTTGGCTTTGCCTTATTCCTTTGGTGATCTGGTTTGATGCTGCACCTGTCCCGCACTCTTTCAGAGCCATTACCTTGGTGCCCGTCCCTCCAGCTCTGATGAAGTCGCCTGACTGCTGTGTCACCAGAAAGTCGCCGCTTGCCCGCCTCAAGGAATTCCTTGGACTAACCCATAATGCGGGCTCTCGGGAATACCTTCACGCCGGCATAAAGCCGCGATGCTTTCCTCGCCACGAGGGCCAGATAATACAATATGGGGTTTCTCCTCGGACAATGAAAAGAGAGCCTTAAAAGCCTAATCCAACCTTGGTCAAAACATACCTGCCTAACTGGTTTTTTTCAGCCGTGATTTGCGCAAAACACCAGCCTGATCCAGCACCGGATAGGCCACCGCGGTAATATGCGAATGAATACGGCGCTGGTCGCGCAGAATATCCATATGCAGGGAAGATGTGCCCAGACTGTCCATCCGGCCCTCTTTCAAGCGCTCCATATGGGCATGCACAAATTCGTTTTGCATCTTGTTGACGCGGGTTTTATCCTTGACCAATTGCCGCGCAATCGCCACATCACCGGTCATAAATACATTGATCGCCAAAGTCAGATTGGCCGTCAATCTTTTGTTAAGGGTCAGCAGATCCGCCAGGCCTTCTTTGGAAAACCCGACTTCCATTTTTGAGCGTTTTTCCAGTGCGCATAGCACGTTTTCGGCAATATCGGCCATATGTTCCAGATTGGTCGTGAACATCAGGATTTCAACAATCCGGTCGCCGTCGGGTTGGTCGACCTCCTGCCTTGAAATGCGCGTTACATACCCCTTGATTTCGTCATAAAGATTATCGACCTGATCATCCAGCTCGATCAATTCTTCCACCCGCGAATAATCATCGCTTTCTAAACATTCGGTAACACCGCGCAGCATTTGGTCAACGATTTCAGCCATATGGGTGACTTCTCGGGTGGCACAAGCCAGCCCCAGAACCGGCGTATTCACCGCATTTTCATCCAGAAACCGTGGCGATTCATCATCTTGATTCCCATTGGAATTTTTGATCAGCCGTTCCCATACCCGCCCTGCAATATGCACAATCGGCAGAAAAATGATCGCTAAACCAAAATTAAACGCTGTATGAAAATTAACAACCAACCGCGCCGGATCATCGCCGAGAACCTCAAGATAGGGCTGAATAACCCCGACAAAAGGCAGCACCAAAATCACCCCGATCAGCTTGAAACCGGCATTGCCAAAAGTAACACGCCGCGCCAGGTCTCCCTCGTTCAAGGTGGCCATAATAGGGGGCAAAGCCCCGCCAATATTGGCCCCCAGCACCAGCATAAACGCCAGCTCGATGCTGATAATGCCGCCCAGGGCAAAGCTCATTACCAGCAACACAATCGCCAAACTGGAATGGGCCACCCATGTCAAAAGCGCCGCCAACAAAATGGCAATCAGCGGTTCATCGCGCAGTGACCCGAACAATTCCGCCAATGTACCGGAATCCCGAAGCGGTTCCGACGTCGCCACAATCAGCGACAGCGCCAGCAGCATCAGCCCCAAACCGAACACCGACCGCCCCACCTGGCGCATTTTGCTGGACCGCTTTTCGCTATGTAAAACCAACCCTGTAACTGCAAGAATATATGGTAGCAGGCTAAGATCAAAAGACAGAATTTGCGCCACAAGCGTCGTGCCGACATCCGCCCCCAGCATCACCGCCAAAGCCGCCGTCAGGCCAATTACACCACGACTGGCAAAGCTGGAAATAATCAACGCAGTCGCGGTGGAGCTTTGCACAATCAGGGTTACAAACACGCCTGAGACAAAGGCGCTAAAACGGTTGGAAACCGCCCGCCCGATGATTTGTTGCAGCTCTCCGCCAAAAGCACGGGTGATGCCTGTGCGGACCATATAAAGCCCCCACAGCAAAATACTGACCGACCCTATCAGCCGTAAAAGAGATTCTGTTGCGCTCATGTTTTTGCCTCCCGCCATTTGTGACGTTTTTATGACAGCGCGTAATACATGGTCTGTTTTCAGACAAAAGAACAGGGAAAATTACATCAACTTGCATTTTATTCCAAAATAATGCATTAACCCGCCGGTTCGAAGTATTTGGAAAAGCATATGTTAAAATCATTTTTTGTCACTTTATCCGTGATTGTTTTGCTGGCGGGTTGCACCACGGTTGATTCATCAAACCTGACCTTGCCGGGCGCACAATACAGCAAGCAAGACCAGAACTGTCTAAGCGAAGCGCTCTATCACGAGGCCCGCGGCACCGTTGACGAAGGCCTGCGTGCAGTTGGCGAGGTCATCCTTAATCGCGCTGCGGATGCACGGTTTCCCGATTCCATATGCGAGGTAATTGACCAGCGCTACAATGGCGCGTGCCAGTTTTCATATCGCTGCGATTCCATTCCCAACGGTGTTTTTAACGAGCCAAACGAAAAATCCCGCACCTTGGCGATGGCCCTGACCCTGCTGTCCGATCGCCAGAAAGATATCACCAATGGCGCGTTGTTTTTCCATGCTGCCAGCATGAACCCGGGCTGGTTTGCCACCCTGTCTCCACGTGGCCAGTTCGGCGGAAATATTTTTTACCGTTGAACTTGCGGGTATAGGTTTGTTAAATCCCCCATGGCCAAATTATATTTCAACTATTCCACCATGAATGCCGGCAAAAGCACCCTGCTTTTGCAAGCGTCCTACAATTATAACGAACGCGGTATGGGCACATATTTGCTAACCGCCAAGCTTGATAACCGGGCAGGCACCGGCAAAATCGCCAGCCGGATCGGCATTGATGCCGATGCAGATATGTTCGCGCCAGATGACAATCTTTTTGACATCATCAAAGCCAGATTCGCCTTGGAAAAGCCCGCTTGTATATTTATTGACGAAGCGCAATTTTTAACCAAAGAACAGGTTTGGCAGTTGGCAATTGCTGTTGATGATCTGAACGTGCCAATCATGTGTTACGGCTTACGGGTTGATTTCATGGGAGAATTATTCCCGGGATCCGCCGCTTTGCTGGCATTGGCTGATGAAATGCGCGAGATTCGGACCATCTGCAAATGCGGCAAAAAAGCCACTATGGTGGTGCGCCAAGGCGCCGACGGCCACGCCCTGACCGGCGGTGCCCAAGTGCAGATCGGCGGCAACGAAACCTATGTTTCCCTGTGCCGCCGCCACTGGCGCCAAGCCACCGGAAGCTAATCTGCTTTGTCTTGGGTCACGATGTTGGCAGGGGTCTGACCGCTGAAATGGCTGATCAGATTATCCACCGCACACATGCCCATGGCGTTGCGCGCATCAAGGGTTGCACTGCCGATATGCGGGAATAACGATACGTTTTCCATGGCAACAAGTTCGGTGGGAACCTTTGGCTCATCCGCAAAAACATCCAGCCCCGCACCGGCAATAATACCATCTTGCAATGCCTCTATCAGGGCTTGCTGGTCAACCACATCGCCCCGCGCGGTATTGACCAGATAAGCGGTATTTTTCATAAGGTTAAGGCGCGAGCGCGAAATGGTATTCCGGTTTTTCCCGCCACCCGGAAGATGCAGGGAAACCACATCCGAAACCTCCATCAGGTCATCAATTGTATCCATGGCCCGCGCCCCCGGTATCGGAAGGTTTTCAATTTTTGAGCGATTGAAATACACGATTTTCATGCCGAAACCAAAATAGGCCCGCAGCGCAACCGCCTGCCCGATACGGCCCATGCCGACAATGCCCAGAACCTTGCCCTGCAACCCCATGCCCAGCCCCGAAACCAGATCAAAGCCTTTCCAGTTGCCGGTGCGCAACGCCGTTTCATGTTTATAGGTGCGGCGCGTGGCGTTCAGAATCAGGGTCATGGCAATATCGGCGGTTGCATCGGTTAAAACGCCGGGTGTGTTGGTAACAACAAGGTTGTTTTGCGCTGCTGCCTCCAGATCAATATGGTTGGTGCCCACCCCAAAATTGGCAATGATTTGTGCTTTTCCACCCGCGCCCGCAGCCAGAATATCGGCATTCAGATCATCGCCAAATGTGCTGATTATCCCGTCGCCATATTGCAAGGCGCTGGTTAATTTCGCGGCATCAAACGGTTGATCCGACGGGTTTAGCGCCACGGTAAACACCTCTTTCAGGCGTTTTTCCACAGCATATGGCAGCTTGCGCGTTACAATAATTCTTGGTTTGGCCATTATCTTTCCTTAATGCATTCTGCCGCCCAGCGGCACGTCCCGGTCCGGTTTCAGCAACACGATGCCCCCTGTTTCATCGGGCACCCCCAGCAGCAGAAACTCTGACATAAATTTACCGATTTGTCTCGGGGGAAAATTGACAACCCCCAGAACCAACCGCCCTGCCAGATTTTTTGGCGTGTAATGAACAGTGATCTGCGCCGAACTTTTCTTGATCCCGATTTCATCGCCAAAATCCACCCAGACCTTGATCGCGGGGTTGCGGGCCTCGGGAAAAGGCTCGGCTTTGGTGATCCGCCCGATACGAATATCGGTTTTTAGAAATGTATCAAAATCCAGCATATTAGCCTCAATGGTTTGGACCAATAAAAATACTGTCAGCACAAATTGCAAGCGACATTAACAAAAGGTTACTTTTTTGTTGCCTTATTGGCCAGTCCCTGCATTTCCTTGATTGATTCTTGCGCCCTTTTGCCAACAATTTCCATAGCCTCGGTGTTTGCTGCCTGCGCGGTTTTCGCCATATCACCCATTTGCTGCAAAGCCTGTTCAAATGCGGCTTTTGCAGTGTCACCGCCGGTGTCTGCTTTGGCATCCGCCATGGTTTTTTCAAGCAGGGCAATTTGCTTGGTAAACAAAGTCTGAAAAGAGGCCGCCGCAGCTTTGTTGGCTTTTTCCAAAGCCTCCATATTTTTCTTTTGCGTGGCGATCAGGGCTTGTGCATTGTCAGGAAAATCTTTGGCAAAATCACCGGTGCTAAAAAATTCAGCCATCTTTTTTGCATCAAACGGGAAATCTTTTGGGTCAAACATTGCGGCACCTTTTGTTGGAGTGCCATATTATGCTGCGCCGCAACATAAATGTCAATCTCGCAATGCGCGACTGCGGTCTGCCGCGGCTTTGATGGCTTTGGTGACCAGATCGGGGAATCCGGTTTCCGGGTCCATCAGAATTTTGAGCGCGGCTGCCGTGGTGCCTGCGGGGCTGGTGACATTGACCCGCAATTCAGCGGGGGTTTGGGTGGATTGTTCAGCCAGCAAACCTGCCCCTGCAACCGTGGCTTTGGCAAGCTGCATGGCCAGATCAGCCGGCAGGCCCTGGCTTATGCCGGCTTGGGCCATGGTTTCGATCAGATGAAAAACATAGGCAGGGCCGGAACCGGAAACTGCCGTTACTGCATCCATCTGATCCTCGGATTGCAGCTGCACCGTCTGGCCCACCGCCCCCAGCAATGCCGTGCATATCTGCATCATATCAGGGGTAACATTACCATTGCCCACCAACGGGGTAATGCCTTTGCCAATGGCGGCGGGGGTGTTGGGCATGGCCCTGATGATCGCGGCATCTGTGCCCAGAACGCCCTCAAATCTGGCCACCGGCGTGCCCGCCGCAATAGAAAGGTATACCGTTGAACTATCTTTGGCCTGAATAATTTTTGGCAGGGCTTCACCCATCATTTGCGGCTTAACGGCAATGACACATACCGCTGCGGAAACCGGCAATTTCTGATTGAGATGCAAGCCCGCTTTCGCAAGCTCTGTCAAACGATCTGACGGATTCGGGTCAAGAACCCATACCGAATCAATCGGAAAACCGCTGCTTAGCCATCCTTCCAGCATGGCGCTGCCCATTTTACCGCAACCCAGCAAAACGAGACCTTTTCGGGATACAATTTCCGGTATCATACCCATTGCTCAGGCGCGGCCATAGCTGCGGTCAAATGCAATACGCATGGCATCTTTCGGGCTTTCGCCCCCCCAGCACACCAGTTGAAACGCCGGATAGAACCGCTCGCAATGCTCCAGACAATCACCGACCATGCTGTCAATTTGCGCGCCGGTTGCCACCGCACCGCCACACAGGTTCAGCCCGTATCGAAACACCATGGATTTCTGATCGGACCACAGGGTAAAGGCGCCGGACCAGATCCGGTCATTGGCCAGATCAAGGGCTTTGTACAGATTTGGCAGATTGATTTTTTTCGGGTCCAGATCAAAACTGCAGACCAGTTTGAGAATCTCGTCATGTTCCGACCAAACAAGGCTAAGCGTATAGTTCCGCCAGTTTCCTTCAACCACCATGGCAATCTGGTCATCGGCTACCCTGTCAAAATCCCATGCGTTCAGTTCCGCAAGGGATTCAACCAGATCAATCGGATGGAGATCATCAGCAATTAAAAATTCTTCAACAGCATCCATATCGCCTCCCGCGCCACTAATGATAGGGATGTCCGCCGATACTAGCGGAACCCGAAATAGGGCATACAACATATGGTGGGGGCAAATGCCGCCGCTGTAAAGCGATTCGTTGAAAACAGGGGGTTACTTTTCCCTGGTTTCAAGCGCTTCGATGCGCGCCAGCAGCATTTCGTTGGTCTCGCGGGCTTTTTGGGCCATTGCCTGCACGGCGTCAAACTCTTCTCTGGTCACAAAATCGCGATCAGCCAGCCAGCGATCCATCAAGGATTTTGCCGCGATTTCAGCCTCGGATTTGGCACCTTGGGCAACGCCCATGGCGTTTGACATCAATTTGGACATATCGTCCATGATTTTATTACGGGTTTGCATGTTATGCTCCTGTGCGATCTTGCTGTTCATATAGGCTTGCCATGCGGGTTTGCCAAGCATAGCTGTAATATAACCTATCAAAGCCTTGACGGAGAAAAAATGCTTTACCTGATTCAGTTCCCCGATATCTCGCCCGAGCTTTTTTCAATTGATCTGTTCGGTTTTACTTTAGCGTTACGCTGGTATGCGCTGGCCTATATTGCCGGAATTTTGCTTGGCTGGCGATATATCGTTGTTTTGATCAACCGACCGCAGCTTTGGGGCACTCCGCCCATGACCGCACGGCAGGTCGAAGACCTGATGACATGGATGGTGATCGGAATTATCCTTGGCGGGCGCATTGGGTTCGCTTTGTTCTATAATTATACCTATTATTCCCAGAATCCTGTTGAAATACTGCAAGTATGGAAAGGTGGTATGTCATTCCACGGTGGCATGTTGGGGGTGGTAATTGCCACTATTCTGTTTGGCTGGCGCAACAAATTACCGATGCTTAGCGTGGGCGACGCAATAGCCACTGCCGCCCCGATCGGGTTGCTTTTGGGCCGGCTTGCCAATTTTATCAATGGCGAATTATGGGGCCGCCCTACCGAAGTTAGCTGGGCAATGGTTTTCCCTGACCCGCGCGCGCAGGTTTGTCCCGACGGTTGGCTGGCAATCTGCGCCCGCCACCCCAGTCAATTATACGAAGCAGCACTGGAAGGGGCCGTATTATTACTGGTGATGGGATTTTTAATCTGGCGCAAAGGCGGGCTAAAAGCCCCGGGGCGGATGATTGGTGTTTTTCTGACCGGCTATGGTGCAGCACGCTTTTTTGTCGAATTCTATCGCGAACCCGACGCACAGTTTGTTAGCGCGGCCAACCCGCTCGGCCATGTAATCGCGCTGGGGGAATATGGTATTACCATGGGGCAAACCCTGTCTATGCCCATGATAATAGGCGGAATTATCTTTTTGGCATATAGCAAACGCAAAAAATGACCCCGCTTGGTAAAATCATCCGGCAAGAGATAAACGAAACCAGCCCCATGCCGGTTTCGCGCTATATGGCGCTGTGCCTGGGCCATCCTGAACTGGGATATTATACCACAAAAAACCCGATTGGCGCAGCGGGAGATTTCACAACCGCCCCGGAAATCAGCCAGATGTTCGGTGAAATGCTGGGCATTTGGCTTTTGCAAACATGGGCTGATCAAGGCGCGCCCAACCCTTTTGCACTGGCCGAGCTTGGCCCCGGTCGTGGCACCCTGATGGCCGATATTTTGCGGGTAACCGGCAAAAACACCAAATTCACCAACGCCATGCGGCTGTTTTTGGTCGAAACCAGCCCTGTACTTCGCAAGAAGCAAATTAAAACTCTGAAAAGCCAAAATATCACCCACTTGAACAACCTTGCAGAAATGCCGGATCTGCCGCTTTTCCTTGTGGCAAACGAGTTTTTTGACGCATTGCCTGTTAGGCAATATGTTTTTAGCGACGCCGGCTGGCAAGAACGGCTGATTACCAATGCCACTGATGGATTTCAGTTCATACTTTCCAGCCCCGCTAAAAACGCGGGGCTGGACAAGGCTTTTCCGAACCTGCCAAATGGAGTGGTGGTTGAAACCTCTGCGCTATCATTGCAGATTGCAGCCGAAATTGGCCGCAGATTGTTAAGCGATGGCGGCGCTGCACTGCTGATAGATTACGGTGCACTAAGCGGCATTGGCGATACGTTTCAAGCGGTTAAAAATCATTCTCCATCTAACCCGTTAACCTTGCAAGGCCAATCGGATTTAACCGCACATGTGCAGTTTCAACCGCTTTGTGATGCCAGTAAAACCGCAATGCAATTCGCCACACAAGGCCAGTTTCTTGAGAATATGGGGCTGTCAGCACGCGCCGACATGCTGGCAAAGAACGCATCGGAACAAGAATTGCAAACCCTGATCGCCAGCCATCGCAGGCTTGTGCATCC
>JALSGU010000310.1 GCA_026982575.1 Paracoccaceae bacterium
CAAGCCGAGGAAGCCGAGGCCGAGGCCGCATCAGCCGAGGCTGGCGAAGACGATGTTGTTGACGCCGAGTTTGAAGATCTCGACAAAAAAGACAAAGCCTGATCAGGCGCAAATATCGGCCCGCCTTAATCGGGCGGGCCGATTTGCTTTTGAAAGGGGGCAATAATGGCAAAACGCGATTATTACGATGTTCTTGGCGCAACTAAAGGTTCATCCGATACAGACCTGAAAAAGGCGTATCGCAAAAAGGTCAAAGAATTACATCCTGACCAAAACCAAGACAACCCGAAAGCCGAAGAACAGTTCAAAGAGGTCAACGAGGCCTATGATATTCTGAAAAACGCCGAGAAAAAAGCCGCTTATGACCGTTTTGGCCATGCAGCTTTTGAAGGCGGCACCGGCGCATCCGCTGGTCAGGGCCAAGGCCATGGGTTCAGCGGTGGCGGATTTTCGGATGTATTTGACGATCTGTTTGGCGATTTTATGGGCGGTCGGCGCAGCTCTGGCCAGCGGGCAACCCGTGGTCAGGATCTGCGCTATAACCTGCGGGTTTCGCTTGAGGAAGCCTTTAGCGGCAAACAGGCCAGCATTTCGGTGCCAAGCTCTGTTGCATGTGAAAAATGTGATGGTTCGGGTGCTGAAGGCGGTGCAAAACCCGAAAACTGTTCCACCTGTGCCGGTATGGGCAAGGTGCGCGCACAACAAGGGTTTTTCACCGTTGAACGCACCTGCCCGACCTGTCATGGCCGTGGCCAGATCATTAAAAACCCTTGTGGTTCTTGTGCGGGTGCCGGGCGGGTTCAAAAAGACCGGTCGTTAAATGTTAACATTCCGGGCGGTGTTGAAACCGGCACGCGCATCCGGCTGGCTGGCGAAGGCGAGGCCGGTTTACGCGGCGGCCCAACAGGCGATTTATATATCTTTATCGAGGTGGAGGATCATCCGATCTTCCAGCGCGACGGGGTAAACCTGTTTTGCAGCATCCCGATTTCCATGACCACGGCCGCTTTGGGGGGCGATATCGAGGCCCCGACCATTGATGGCGGGCGCTCCAAGGTCAAGGTTCCGGCAGGGGTGCAGTCGGGCAAACAATTGCGCCTGCGCGGCAAAGGCATGCCGGCATTGCGCGGTGGCGGATCGGGCGATTTATATATCGAGCTGGAGGCCGAAACCCCCACCAACCTGACCGCACGGCAAAAAGAACTGTTGCGCGAATTTGAAGCTGAATCAAAACACAACAACCCTGCCAGCCAGGACTTTTTTGGCAAGGTCAAGAATTTCTGGGAAGGCATGAAGGG
>JALSGU010000311.1 GCA_026982575.1 Paracoccaceae bacterium
TGATCAAGGAAAAGGAAATCAGTGACAAATGGCGCAATCTGCCAACCGCGCAAATGTCGCGCCACCTAAGCAATGATGTTGAGCCTGAGGTGGTGCAGGCGCTGCGCGATGCGGTTGTGGCCGCTTATCCAAAACTTTCGCACCGGTATTATGCGCTTAAGGCCAAATGGATGGGGCTGGAAAAGCTGGAGATATGGGATCGCAACGCGCCCCTGCCCGATGATGACGATATTCAAATCGGCTGGCACGAGGCCCGCGATATTGTGCTGGATGCTTACGGCGCGTTTGATCCCAAACTGGCCGATCTGGCGGCGCCGTTTTTTGAAAACGGCTGGATAGATGCCGAAGTAAAATCCGGCAAGGCGCCGGGCGCATTTTCCCACCCCACCGTGGCGGCTGTGCATCCTTATGTGATGCTGAATTACCTTGGAAAACAGCGCGATGTCATGACCTTGGCGCACGAACTCGGCCACGGCGTGCATCAGGTATTGGCAGCCAAACAGGGTGATTTGCTGGCTGACACCCCGCTGACATTGGCCGAAACCGCCAGTGTTTTTGGTGAAATGCTGACCTTTCAAAAATTGCTGGACAAGGCGCAAGATCAAAAAACCCGCAAGCGCCTGCTGGCCGGCAAGGTTGAAGACATGATCAACACCGTGGTGCGCCAGATCGCGTTTTACGATTTTGAATGCCGCTTGCATGCCGCGCGCCAAAAAGGCGAACAAACCCCCGACCAGATCAATGCGATCTGGATGGAAATCCAGCATGAAAGTCTGGGGGATGTTTTCAATTTCATGGAAGGCTATGAAAGTTTCTGGACCTATATTCCGCATTTCATCCATTCACCGTTTTACGTTTATGCCTATGCGTTTGGCGACGGATTGGTAAATGCGCTCTATGCGGTTTATGCCGAGGGCGACCCCGATTTTCAGGATAAATATTTCGAGATGCTCAAGGCGGGCGGGTCTAAACACCATTCAGAATTGCTAAAACCATTTGGCTTGGATGCCAGCGACCCTGAATTCTGGGACAAAGGCCTGTCAATGATCTCGGGCATGATTGATGAACTGGAAATGATGGAAGGGTGATGGCAAATTTTCTAAGCCACGATTCCGCGGAAGCAACCCCTTAAAAGAATAGTTTTAGGGTGGCTTTAGGCAAAAGGGAGTGGGGCTGACCCAGATAACCCAAAAAGAGGTTATGATGGGAAGCATGAGAAAGAGTCGCCTAAGTCACTACAAGCAAGACCGCCTCACGGAGCATTTTGTTTTGGGATAGACAGCGCGAACTGCCGC
>JALSGU010000312.1 GCA_026982575.1 Paracoccaceae bacterium
TTGTGCAGGCGGCGGCTGAAACCAAAACACCGCTGGTTGGTGTTTGTCTGGGGCATCAAAGCATCGGGCAGGCATTTGGTGGCAAGGTGGTTTTGGCCGATGCGATCATGCATGGTAAAATGGGCACCATTACCCATACCGGCAAAGGCGTGTTCAAAGATATCCCCAGCCCGTTTCAGGCCACCCGCTATCATTCCTTAACCGTGGATCCTGCCACCCTGCCCGATTGCCTTGAAATTACGGCACAGGTGGAAGACGGCACTATTATGGGCCTGCAACACCGCGAATTGCCCATCCACGGCGTGCAGTTTCATCCGGAATCAATTGCCTCGGAGCACGGGCATAAATTGCTGCAAAATTTTCTGGATATGACGTTGGAGCTGGCATGAGCGACATCCTGAAACCCATCATTGCCAAGGCGATTGATGCGCCGCTGTCCAGCGCGGATGCAAAGGCGGCTTTTGGCGAGATCATGGAAGGCCGCGCCACCCCCAGCCAGATCGGCGGGTTTTTGATGGTGCTGCGCACCCGCGGTGAAACCGTAGGCGAATATGCCGCCGCCGCCGCCGCAATGCGGGCGCGCTGCAAAAAGGTAACTGCGCCAGTGGGCGCGATGGATATTGTCGGCACTGGCGGTGATGGTAAATCCACCCTGAACATTTCAACCGCAACCGCGTTTGTGGTGGCGGGCGCGGGTCAAGTGGTGGCCAAACACGGCAATAAAAACCTGTCCAGCCAATCGGGCACGGCCGATGTTCAGGCCCAGATGGGGGTCAATGTGATGGTTGGCCCCGAAGTGGTTGAAAAAGCCCTGCAACAGGCCGGAATTGGCTTTATGATGGCCCCGATGCACCATCCTGCCATGCGGTTTGTGATGCCAGCGCGCCAGGAACTGGGCACGCGAACCTTGTTTAATATCCTTGGGCCATTAACCAACCCCGCGGGTGTTAAACGCCAACTGACCGGCGCATATTCACGGGATTTGATTGTGCCTATGGCCGAGGTTTTACGTGAATTGGGCAGCGAAGCCGCATGGCTGGTGCATGGCGGTGACGGCACAGACGAGCTGTCGATTGCCGGTCCCAGCTATGTGGCGCAGCTAAAGGATGGCGAAATTACAGAATTTGAAATTTCGCCACAAGATGCAGGCCTGCCGGTGCATCCCTTCAAAAATATTCTGGGCGGATCACCGGAACAAAACGGCGTGGCATTTCGGGCATTGCTGGCTGGTGAAAAATCAGCCTATCGCGATGCGGTGTTGCTGAATGCGGCCGCAGC
>JALSGU010000313.1 GCA_026982575.1 Paracoccaceae bacterium
AAACAGTGTTTGGGCCAGATCTACATCGTGCAGGCGATACCAGCTTGGCAGGCTGGCGCCCAAAAGCGTCCGCAAAGTATAGCGCGGACATCCGGTTTTGTTGGCGTAAATCCCCGCCATAAACCGCTCAAGGGCGGGTTTAGCGATGAATGGCTGCAATGCCGGAGGTTGACAAAATTACCGCATCAGGGGAATTCTTGAGTTATGCAGAGGTCTCACTATAATTAGGTAAGGCCCTGAAAAACCTGATTGCTATTGCACAATAAATTCTGCGTGCAGTGCACCGGCTGCCTTGATGGCCTTCAAAATATCAATCATATCGCGGGGGGAAACCCCGAGCGCATTTAGCCCCTCGATCACTTCGGGCAATGACACGGCTGTTTCCACCAATGCCAGCCGCGTGTTTTCGCCTTCAATAATTTCTGCGGTGGTGTTTGGCACCACAATTGGCGCGCCGCCAACCGAAAACGGGTTGGGTTGCACCACAATCGGGGCTTCTTGAATGCGCAATGTCAGGTTTCCCTGGCTAACCGCAACCCGCGAAATCTGCACATTTGCGCCCAGAACAATGGTGCCCGAACGCTGATCAACAATCACCCGCGCGCGCTGTTCCGGACTAACCTCGATATTTTCAAGCAGGCTGACCAGATGGGCAGGCGATGGCGCATTGGCAAGCGCAAGGTTCAAGCGCACCGTGCCAGAATCCGTCATTTCTGCAATTGGCACCCCGAAACGCTCATTGATGGCACGTTCAATCCGCGCGGCAGTGGTGAAATCCGGGTCTCGCAAAGCCAGGCGCATTTGGCGCATTTCGGTAAAATCAAACGCAATTTCACGTTCCACCCGCGCACCCGCAGGAATAACACCGGAGGTCGGCACGCCTTGGGTAACCGATGCACCATCGCCCTCAACCGTAACACCCCCCGCAATAACCGACCCTTGGGCAACCGCATAAATCTGGCCGTCCGCCGCATTCAGCGGTGTCATAATCAAGGTGCCGCCCAGCAGGCTTTTGGCATCGCCAATGGTCGAAACCGTAATATCAATGCGCCCGCCAGCCCGCGCAAAAGGCGGCAAAGCAGCCGTAACCAATACCGCCGCCACATTTTTTGATCTGAAATTTTCGCCGGTGACATTGATGCCCAGCCGTTCCAGCAGGTTGGTCATGGCCTCTTCGGTAAAGGGGGAGTTTCGCAACCCGTCGCCGGTGCCGTTCAGCCCGACCACCAACCCATAGCCAACCAGATCATTGCCGCGCACCCCGTCAATTTCGACAAGGTCTTTTATCCGCACATCGGCGAAGGCATTAGAAGTTAAAAAAACGGCCATACTAGCCAGCAGAAAAACGATTTTAGATCGAATCACGGTTTACCTCAGATAATTTTGTAATTTCATGGTGGAGAGGCGCG
This sequence comes from Paracoccaceae bacterium, assembly GCA_026982575.1. Taxonomy (GTDB): domain Bacteria; phylum Pseudomonadota; class Alphaproteobacteria; order Rhodobacterales; family Rhodobacteraceae; genus UBA3077. The sequence goes on from JALSGU010000313.1 coordinate 1,410, forward strand.
ATGTCATGATATACACGGCCTCCATCTGGCCTTGCAGGGCTTGGAAACGGGTGGCGGCCTCGTAAGGATCAGCCGCAATAATGCCGTTGCGGTTCATTTCAAACGTATTTTTCTGCGAAGCATTAAACGCCGCCGCTTGGGAAAGCCTTTCTTCCACATGGCCAAGGCTTTCGCGCAGATCAATCAATGAATTCACGGTTGTAATCGCGCTGGTTGCTGCCGCGCCCATGATGTTCATACTGTCCAGATCGCTGCCTGCATGATCACCGTTATTGGCAATTGCAATCAGCGCCACATTGCGCAGCGCATCGCGCAGGGCTTGTGCATCACCGCGCAC
>JALSGU010000314.1 GCA_026982575.1 Paracoccaceae bacterium
CGCATGGCGGAGGACAGGTCGGAAACTGCTGCGGTTTTCATGTTATATCTCCAACAGGGTTTGCATCATCATATCTGCGGTGGAAATCACCCGCGCATTGGCGGCATATGCCTGTTCGACCAATAAAAGCTGCTGCATTTCATAATCTGAATCCACGCCGACCATCGCCAACTCACCTTCGCGCAGGATGTCGAACTGACCCATTTGATAAGCGGTCTGGTCTTCCTGCCGGCTGGCACTCCCTGCAACAATGCCGGTAATGCCTGCCGCAAGGCTGGTGGCGCTGGAAAGCGTAATAACACCGGTTGCTGCACCCGGTGCCAGTTGCGCGGTCATGGTTTCAAGCATGCGGCGCAGCTGGCTGTCATCGCCGTTCGGGCCGGGGGCCACAGCGCCGATACCATCACGCAAACGCCACAGATCGCCGCCTTGGGCCGGGTCGACCAGCGCGTTAATATCAATACGCCCCGCAAGGCCCAGTTCATCAGCTGGCAGAAATGCCGCGCCATTATCGGTAAACAGGCCCGCATCTCCGGATGCAAGGCTCGGGTCAACGGCGGGGCTTTGGAATCTGTCGACAATATCACGCGCCATTGCATCAATACGGCCATTGAATTCCGGCGCAATCACATCGCGCACCTCAAATGCAGCTGCCAAAGCACCCCCATCAAGCTGCCCCGCACCGCTGCCCATGGTTACGGGGCGGCCATTGATCGAAATGCCCGACAAAGCGGTTGAGGCCAGCGTCATATCATGGGTAATTACCGGCGTTGGCGTAAATTCCAGTACATTTGCCGCGCCATCAATCAGGGCGGCGCCATTTTGCGAATATAAAGCAATTTCCCCTTTATCGCGAGAAATCTGGCGGATCGGGATCAGATCCGAAATTTTGTCAATCAGGCGCGCGCGCTCATCCATCAGCGCGGCGGTATCATTGCTGCCAGCACCACGAATACGGATTTCAGTGTTCACCGCCTCTATTTCTTTTAGCGCGGAATTCACGGTTTGCACGTTGCGGGCGATGGTGGCGTCGGCCTCCATGCGCACTGCGCTGGTCTGGGTTGAAATCGAATTCAGGGATTTAGCCAAACCGGAGGCATCCGACAAAAGATTGCTCCGCAACGCTTCGGATTGCGGCGCATCGGCTGCGGCCCGCATGCTGTTTTCAAGCCGTAAAACCTGTGTTGCCAAGGCCCGCGCATCACCGGGTTGGCCCAGCATTTCTGCCATTCGGGTTATCGCATCGGATTTCATCGCTGCATTGCCAAGTTCGGCACCGGTGGCCCGGCGCTGGGAGGTTGCCAACACATCCACGGCCCTGAAGATATTTTCAACCTTAACGCCGCTGCCGGTGCCGCCAATGACCCTTTCGCTGGTCATGACTTCGCGTCGGGTATAATTTTCGTTCAACGCATTGGCCACATTGCTGGAAATTGTCTCCGCGCGGCGTGAAACAGCTGACAGCCCTGAATAGGCGTTTGAAATCGCGGCTGAAATACTCATGATTTACCCTCCATTATTGGTCAGATCAACGCGCGGTTAACGCTTGATATTGGTGGTTTCCTGTAACATTTCGTCTACGGTTTGAATGATCTTGGCATTGGATGAATAGGCCCGCTGCGTCTGGATAAGCGCGGTTAATTCACCGGCAATATCAGTGGTGGATTCTTCGCGGGCATAACCGATGGTTTCGCCTGTCGGGCCAGAACCGGCATCCCAAAGGAAGAAATCACCGCTATCACGGGTGATGGAATAAGTTTGCGCCGACATGGCCTCTAGGGCGTTGGGGTTGGCAACATCTGCCAGCGGTACGCGGTAGATTACCTTGGAAAACCCGGTGTCGTAATTGGCTGAAACCAGCCCGTTTGAATCAATTTCCATGCCAATCACATTGCCGGTTGGCGCACCATTCTTTGACAGGCTGATCGGTGCGAACGAGGATGAAAGCTGGGTCATCCGGTCGTTGGAGCCGATTGTCCCGATGTTGATTTCAATCGGCCCACGATCAAATGTGGCGGTTACCTCGCCGGTGGCAGCGTTATAAGCACCGCCAAAAACCGGCGTTACACTTAGCAACGAACCACCAAGCGCGGTGGTATTATCAAAAACAACATTAAATTCAGCAATCGGTGCGGCACCCGTGGCTGAATCAATAATTTCCATGGTCCAGGTGTTGGATTGGCCGACACCGGGGACTTGCGGGGTAAATACTGCCGTCATGGAATTTGTGGTGCCCAGATTGTCAAAATACTCGATCGACAGCTCAAACGGGTCACCGGTGCCACCCGCCTGTGTAGCAGTGGCAGGCAGATTGATGCCAAGCCCGATTTCAGTGGTCGGGTTGGCGGCAAACTGGTTATGGGTCATGTTGACAGGCACCAATCCTGCGGAACTGTCACGCGGCAGGGCCGGAAAATCACCATTGGGATCTGCGGGCCAGCCCAGCAAAACCATGCCGCTGTCAGAGGTCAAAACCCCTTGGGCATCCGGATAAAACGAACCGGTGGTGGTAAGGCGCAGCGGCAAGGCTGCATTGCTGTTGGCCAAGGCCGATGCAGGTGTCACTGGCAAGAATCCGCGGCCTGAAATGGCGATATCCATCGAATTTGTTGTGCCGATCAACGACCCGTTAGCCGCCACATCGCGAAATGTAGAAACCCGCGCCCCGCCAGCAGTATAGCCCCCGACATTACTGCCAAGGGTCATGGCTGTAAAATCGGCATCCACACGTTTATAGCCATAGGTCTTTGAATTGGCGATATTATCGGCAATGGTTGCCAATTTGCTGGCGTTGATTTGCAGGCCGGATACTCCGGCATTCATGGAGGAAGAAATAGTCATCAGTAACCCTTTTTCTGCTGAAATAGCTGTGGTCGATTACTAACGAGTTTTCACGTGACAAGGTTAAGAACGGGCTAACAAACAAAATTGTAACTAAATATAGTTTCAGCGATCCTTTCGCAGCAATGTAATTTCTATGCGGCGGTTTCGATATTCCGGTGCACCCTCGCCCACTGGCGTGCGGTCTGATCCGCCAGTCAGCCGTGTGAACCGGTCTGGTTCAATGCCGGATTCAATCATCACCGCATTGGTCACCAATGCCCGGCCGCCTGTCAAAGCAAAGCCGCTCAGGGTTGCTCCCTCTTCGGGGGTTTTATCCACATGGCCGGAAATTGCGATATTATTTGTCACCGCGCCAATCACCCGTGAAATCATTTCCAGCAGCAGAAACATTTTTTCGGTGGGCTGGTTTGTGCCAGCATCAAACAAAGGCGAATCCGGCAGATCGAACAGATCTATGATAAGGCCTTCATCCGTGATGCGGGTTGCTACATGTTTTAACAGCGGGTCTTCGACCCAGCTTTCGCCGCTATTGCCACGGAACATATTTTCAATTTCGGTAAATTCGGCATTGCCATCACCTGCACCGGCTTCACCTTTGCCATCGGTGGCTTCCATTACGCCCGTTGATCCGGCATTCCCGGAACGATCCTCGGAGCGGTCCCCGACAGCGCCGCCATTGCTACTGACCTTGGTTTCTTCGGAGAATACAGCTTCACCGCCAAACATTCCATCACCGCCTCCGGTTTGGCTGAACACCGGAATACCGGGATTGAAATATTCAGCGATGCCTTGGCGTTGTTCTTCGCTGGTAGCATTCAACAGCCACATCAGCAGGAAAAACGCCATCATTGCGGTTACAAAATCCGCATAGGCCACCTTCCACGCGCCACCGTGATGCCCGGCAGCCTTGATGATTTTTTTCTTGATGATAATTGGTCGCACGACCTGGTCATTTGCAGACATTTCCACCCCCGTAGATTTCTGTTTCCAAAGGCAACATAGGCCACAGAACCTTACTGAATGGTTAGGGGATCAAAGAATTATTGATTGACCCGATGGCCAAAGCAGGATTAAGCGGAAATATGGAAAATATAATTGCACTGACCATGGGAGACCCGGCAGGGATCGGCCCCGAAATTACCGCAAAGCTAATGGAAAGCGGCGCAGCTGAAACCTGTGTTGTAATGGGGGATGCCGCTGCATTTGGGGGTTTTGACATTGGGCACAAGATTAATGTCATTTCTGATCCAGCCGATTTCAGCGCTGGCCGGTTCAACCTGTTGCAAACGTCAGAATCCGGTATCGCAATTGAAACAGGAAAAATTTCGGGCCCCGCCGGACAAGCGGCATTTGACGCCATTGCCAAGGCCGTTGATCTGGCCATGGCGGGTAAAATCAAGGCCATTGTAACCGCACCCATCCATAAGGAATCATTGGCAACCGCCGGATATTCCTTTCCCGGCCACACAGAAATTCTGGCGCATATGTCGGGATGCAACGTTGCGATGATGCTGGCAAATGACGATATTCGCACGGTTTTGGTGACCATCCACATGTCGCTGTGTGATGCAATCAAAGCCGGTGATTTTGCGGCCCAATGCAGCGCCATTAGACAGGCCAACCAAGGTTTGCAGCAATTGGGCATCACGGCGCCGCGCATAGCCGTGGCAGGTCTGAACCCCCATGCGGGCGAGGGCGGGCGGTTCGGGCGCGAAGAAATTGAAATTATCAGCCCCGCCATCAAAGCCTGTCAATCCGAGGGCATAGACGTGTCCGGCCCATGGCCCGGCGATACGGTTTTTATGATGGCACGGGACGGAAAATTTGACGTGGTTGTGGCGCAATACCATGATCAAGGCTTGATTCCGGTGAAATATCTGGGGCTGGAAAAAGGCGTGAACATTACCCTTGGCTTGCCTTTTGTGCGCACCAGCCCCGATCATGGCACTGCGTTTGATATTGCAGGAAAAGGCATTGCCGATGCACGCAGCATGCAAGCCGCGCTGGATATGGCGCAGCGATTGATCAAGGCGCGCGGCTGATTATCGGGTTATTGCGACAAATAGGCCACCGCCCAGAAATAACCCTCCACTGGTATAATTGATATATTTTTGCGCTTTTTGGGTTTTTATTGATTGACCGGCCTTTGTGGCAATCATCGCATACCCAGCCAGAACGACAGCAACAATGATGCTGGAACTTATGACCAGAATTGATATTTGTGCAAAAACATTGGCATCTGGCGAAAGAAACTGGGCCAAAAACGCCATATAAAAAATGATTGCCTTGGGGTTCAGAACCCCGATCAAAAAGCCTGTGCGCAAGCTCCCGAAATCTTGCGTTGGATTTGTGGTTGTTATCTTATGGGTTTTACTGTGATGTGCTTTGGCCAGCAGGGTGTAACCCAGATATAGCATATAAAGAACGCCGGCCCACTTCACTGCAAAGAACAATTCGGAGGACACAGCCAAGATTGCGCCGATGCCAAAAAGCGACAATGTGATGATGAAAAATCCACCGATAATATCACCAAGTATATACAAAAAAGCGGCCCGTTTGCCATGGGTCAATGCTTGGCCAATAACCATCAAAACACTTGGGCCGGGTATGATCGAAATCACTGTATATGTGACAACATAGGCAAACCAGTGTTCCAAATTCATGGTGGCTCCGTATTAGCGATATTGATTATGGTTCTGCCTGAGTAACCGGGGAATGCCTCAATGTGTCCAAACCGTTTTGCGGTTGCTGGCAAAGTTTTCGGCGTAACCGCCTTGGCGCAGCAACGGTTTGCGGGTTTTTGGGTCGGTGACCTGATAAGCCAAGCCTTTTTCGGCGGCGAATTCCACGGCTGATTCCTTGCTGTCAAAATAGACCCGCACCTGCGAATCCATGTCTTTGGAACTGGTCCAGCCCATCAACGGGTCAATGCCCCGCGCTGCTTGCGGTTCAAATTCCAATACCCATTGGCCGGATTTGCCTTGGCCGGATTGCATGGCGTTGCGGCTGGGTTGGTAAATTCGTGCAGACATGCGGGGTGCTCCTGTTTTAGCGTGGTTATCTTATCGCCAATCCCCCGCCATTAGGCAAGGGATTCGCGGATCAACAAGGAGGAAGGTGCAGTGGCAGCCATCAAACCGGCCCGAGGGAGCGAGGGTGGGGTGGGTTCGTTTCGAACCGATCCGATGACCTTTGCCACTTGCCTGATCAATTAACCAAAACTTTTGGCACAATACAAGAACAAAATCATCTAAAAGTTGTGTCATATACCTAAAAAGCCACCTAAACGGTTAATGGTTTCTTCACCTTTAGCCCTTTCGCTTGCCAAACCACATGCGCGCCAGCAGATGGTCTTTTTGCACAAACTGGTGATAAAGTGCTGCAACAATATGCAGCCCAATCAACAGAGACAAAAGAATAAACCCGATCCGATGCACCAGCCGCGGCGCAAATTCATAGAAATCTTCGGGTAATGCAGCGCCCGATCCGCCGAATAAAATGGCGGGCAGGTCTGCCGCAAGGGCGGTTGCCCAACCCGATGCGATCATCACAAACACCAGCAAATACAGACCAATATGCGCCAAACCCGCTGCTTTATCCTGCAACAGATTGCCGGTATTGACGCTTGGGGGATGTTGGCTCCGCAATCTGATCCCCAGACGCAAAACCATCAATGCCAGAATAACATTGCCGATAATCATGTGCAGGCGCAGGATCTCCAACTTTTCCGGATCACTGTTTGCCATCGGCGCCATGTTCAGGCTGCCACCAAGAAGCGCTGCAAATAACAGCAACATGGTAATCCAGTGTAGCGCAACCAGCGCAGGATGATAACGTTTCATTTCTTTCCCCTTTTGCTTTTCCCTGACTTTGACAATTATCCATGATTTTGCAATCAATTTTATCCCCTGCCCTTTTGCTAAGAACAAAAAGGGTCCATATAAGGGGTTGGGGGAAATTGCATGCTGGAAAACACCACAGATACACACGAAAAACTGGATGGCGGCAAAGAAATTGTCCTGCACTCTCCGTTTTCCCCTGCTGGCGATCAACCCACCGCCATTGCTGATCTGTTGGCAGGACTAAAGGATGGCGACCAAAATCAGGTTTTGCTGGGCGCCACCGGCACCGGCAAAACCTTTACCATGGCCAAAATCATCGAGGCCACCCAGCGCCCCGCCATTATTCTGGCCCCAAACAAAACCCTGGCAGCCCAGCTTTATGGCGAAATGAAAGGCTTTTTTCCCGATAACGCCGTCGAATATTTTGTCAGCTTTTATGACTATTATCAGCCCGAGGCTTACGTTGCCCGTTCCGACACCTATATCGAAAAAGAATCGCAGATCAACGAGCAGATCGACCGCATGCGCCATTCCGCCACCCGCGCCCTGCTGGAACG
>JALSGU010000315.1 GCA_026982575.1 Paracoccaceae bacterium
TGCTGGCCCTGGCCCTGCTGGCCCTGGCCGGCCCTGCTGGCCCTGGCCGGCCCTGCTGGCCCTGGCCCTGCTGGCCCTGGCCGGCCCTGCTGGCCCTGGCCGGCCCTGCTGGCCCTGGCCGGCCCTGGCCGGCCCTGCTGGCCCTGGCCGGCCCTGGCCGGCCCTGCTGGCCCTGCTGGCCCTGGCCGGCCTTGCTGGCCCTGGCCGGCCTTGCTGGCCCTGGCCCTGCTGGCCCTACTGGCCCTGCTGGCCCTGCTGGCCCTGCTGGCCCTGCTGGCCCTGCTGGCCCTGCCAGCGCTGCAGGCGCGCAATAAAAATGCCGCGCGGCAAGCCATTGCCGCGCGGCATTGAAAACGAAATTACCGCGCGGCAATGGCTTGCCGCGCGGTAATTTTGCTCACATTGTTTGGTATATTTCGTTGATGCGTTTTTCTATCGCCGCGCCGATTGCCTTAGCGCGTTTTGCCGTCATGCCTTCGGATTGCAATTCCTGCGAAAACGCAAGGATTGTGGAAAGGCAATCCTTTATGATGGCGGTTTTGGATTCGCCTTTTTCTTCAACGTCGCTTTCGACGCCGTTATTTTGGCTATCTTCAGAATCGTTTTTCGCGCTTTCGGTATCTTTCCATCCTTTGGATTCGGCAATGTCATCGCGCAAGCGCTGGAAAAACTTGCGTGCGGAATCCGGATTTTTCCATCGGCGCAATCCGGATTTAACAATGGAATCCGTCAAGGCCTTCATGACGGCGCGATGTTCCGCTGTTTTCTTTTCCGGCGCGCCGGCGTGTTCCGCATACCGTGTTGCCGCAAAAAGCGCCATTTTCACGGGTTTACGGCGCATGACGAAAGTTTTCAAATCGCTGTATGCCTTCTCACGTGCTTCATCCGCTTCAGCGTAAGCGATGAAAAGCGGCGTGAAGTCCTCTACCAGCTTCGGACATTTGATGCTTTTGATCTTGACATCAGTCATTGTCTCAACCCCTTGCTCATGTTTCGCAACCGCCTCATGCGATTGCTCTATCCGCCATATGCACATAGAAAAGTTAAATCCGGGTTAACCAGCTACATAAAATTGCATCTATCCTTGTTTTGCTGATCTATAGTTAACGCGCGGTTAAGGCGGTGCTGGTTGTGCCCATGCCGGCCATGCCGGCCATGCCCTGCCCTGCCCATGCCGGCCATGCCGGCCATGCCCTGCCCTGCCCATGCCGGCCATACCGGCCATGCCCTGCCCTGCCCTGCCCTGCCCTGCCCTGCCCTGCCCTGCCCTGC
>JALSGU010000316.1 GCA_026982575.1 Paracoccaceae bacterium
GCAGCCCAGAAACCGGCCTCGTGGCTGCCGCCCTCGGGGGTTGGAATGGTGTTGCAATAGGAATGGATAAATCCGTCCCGCGCCGGGGTCCAGTTGATGGCCCATTCGACCTTGCCAACAGTATCCGCGCCGAAACGCTCGGAAAAATCAACCTTGCCGGCAAAGGCGTTTTCCGCATAGGTCATGTTGCCTTGCAATGTTTCCGCCAGATAATCCGCCAGACCGCCGGGAAAATGGAATGTTGCCGTGCTCGGGGTTTCGTCGCCGGTGCCTATGATGCCCGGGTCACATTTCCAGCGGATTTCAACGCCGGAAAACAAATAGGCCTTGGAGCGCACCATTTTGAGCAACCGCGCCGGTTTGAACCGCAGTTTTGGCCCGAAAATTTCCGCATCGGGATGAAAATTTACCGATGTTCCGCGCCGGTTTTGGGTCGGGCCGATGTTTTCGATGCCGCCTTGCGGGATGCCGCGCGAAAATGTCTGGCGATATAGCTGTTTGTTGCGCGCGACCTCTACCTCAACGTGGTCCGACAGGGCGTTCACCACCGAAATACCAACCCCGTGCAAACCGCCCGAGGTCTGGTATGCCTTGCCCCCGAATTTACCCCCCGCATGCAAGGTGCACATGATGACTTCCAGCGCCGATTTGTCGGGAAATTTCGGGTGGGGGTCAATTGGTATGCCACGGCCATTATCGCGGATGGTGACCGAATAATCGCCGTGCAGCTCAACCTCTATGCGGTTGGCATGGCCAGCGACAGCTTCGTCCATGGAATTGTCCAGCACCTCGGCCACAAGATGGTGCAGCGCCCGTTCATCGGTGCCGCCGATATACATGCCCGGGCGTTTTCGCACCGGCTCCAGCCCCTCCAACACCTCGATTGAAGACGCATCATATTCATTGCCGGAATCATCCTCGTTAAAGAGGTCGTCATTTGCCATATGGGTTTTCCCGAATCTGCTCGATTTTCCATCATTATGGCAGATCAGGGCAGGGGGATACAACATATAGCCGTTTTTTGGTAGTGTCTCAGTTTGAAATATCTTTTTTCTTATAAGGCCCACGCTTCTTAGGTGCTGGCGCTCTTGCGTCAATCAAGCCAACAATCCATTCCATATCGTGCAGCGTATCAGAAACGCCAGCGGCCATAGCTGGGGTCATTTTAAGCGTCTTTTGGATGCGCAAAATGTTCACTTTAAACTTTCAAGGCGACCACGCAAGCCAATCACTGCCTGATTGTAGGTGGGGCGGCATGCCAAGCGAG
>JALSGU010000317.1 GCA_026982575.1 Paracoccaceae bacterium
ACTTCAGCATTGCGGTCGGCAGAAATCTTGGCATCAAAGAAAGCAGAAGCCATCTTTTTCTTTTCTTCATTTTTGTCGACAGAGGTGGTCGCCCGATTTCGGACCAGTTGTTAAGATGGATCGCCTGACAAGAAAGGCAATTCCCAATGACGAAACAAAAGAACCATTCGCCCGATTTCAAGGCCAAGGTTGCGCTGTGGGCGATCCGCGAGGAGCTGACGCTGGCGGAGTTGTCAAAGAAGCACGCTGTGCATCCGAACATGATCAGCGGCTGGAAGCGGGCGGCGATCAAGAACATGGCGGCTGGGTTTGGCAATAATGATGGTGGAACGGCCAAAGAGGCCGCTGCCGAGATCGACAAGCTACATTCCAAAATAGGACAGCTCGTTGCTTCTCAGGCATGTAAACATGCCCTGCCAGCCGACGGTGCCACGGGATTTTTTAGCGAGCGCCTCGGTTCAGTTGCTCGGAACACGAGGCAAAAAATGGTGAGCCGGGATCAGGATTTGAGCATGCACCGGCAGGGCCATAAATGTGGCCGCCATAGGGCGCGCCGCCTCATGCGATTGATGTGGCTGGTGCCGATCTATCAGACGTCAAATGCGAGCAAAAAGCATCCGCAGCACAAGGTTTACCCGTATCTGCTGTGGGGGCTGAAAATTGACCGAAACACCGGCTTGACCAATACGGATACGCATGGTTTGCAAGCAAACCACTTCCGGGCAGCGGGACAGCCAATTCACCAGCCATGGATTTACGCAGGTGCTGAAAGACGCCGACGTGAAAATATCCATGGTCGGACGTGGTCGCTGGATCGATAATCGCATGATCGAACGCCTCTGGTGCTCTCTGAAATACGAATGCGTCTATATTCGAGCGTTTGAAACCGGTTCTGAGGCCAAGAAGGGGATCGGAAAATGGCTGGCCTATTACAACACCGAGCAGCCCCATTCGACCCACGGCATATTGCCCCCGGATGAAGCCTATGACGTAAAAACAGAAGCAACTGTTTTAGCAGCTTAACCATGAAAACAGATTCATCTTATTTACGCTGCTAACTGGTCAAAATACTGGGACCACCTATGCCAAAAGTGGTCTGCCATGAGAACATCCTCCTGCCCGAAGTGAACCAGAAATCAGCCCGTTTGGGAATCCTGAATATTAATAGGTTCTGACCCTAACTTTGTGGGGCGGGTTTTCAGCCCACCGCTTGGTCATGGCGGGTTAAAACCCGCCCTACAAATCGCTTCAACCAAAACCTGCAAATCCGCGTCCGTTGTGCGGTGGTTGGTAATATTCACCCGTATCGCCAATTGCCCGTTGATTATGGTGGTTGAAGGCGCAGCAATGCCCTGTTCCTGTAACCGCAGCACAATTTCCGCGTTCAGCGCATCGCTGCCTAAATGCCGGAAACACACGATCTGCATGGCCACGGGCGCGACCATTTCCAGCTTGGGATGTTCGTTCACCAGCCGTTCCAGCAGCTTGGCCTGTTCAACATTGCGGGTAATCGCAGCGCCTAGCCGTTCCACCCCGTGTTCATTGATCTGTGCCCAGATTTTCAATGCGCGAAACCCGCGCGACAATTCCGGCCCGTATTCCACCGGCCAAGGGTTGCCTGCCGCCAGCCCTCGGGTTGCGGGGGCCAGATAATCGGGGCGGTCGGAAAATGCGGCGCGGTGCTTTGCCTTATCCCTTATCAACACAAAACCGGCATCGTAATTCACATGCAGCCATTTATGAAAATCAAACGCCAGTGAATCAGCGCGGTTCAGGCCCAAAAGCTTGGGGCGCAAAGCATCAGACAGCATCCCCGCCGCGCCAAACGCGCCATCAATATGAAACCATAGCTTTTCAGCGGCGGCGATATCCGCAATCGCGTCCAGATCATCAATCGCGCCAACATTCACGCTGCCCGCCGTGCCAATCACACAAAACGGCTGCAATCCTGCGGCGCGGTCTGCTGCAATGGCGGATTTCAACGCCTCGGTATCCATTTCAAAGGCTGCATTCACAGGGATCGACCGCAACGCATCCAGCCCCAGCATATCAAATGCGCGTGCCACACAGTTATGCGCTGATTCCGAGGCATAACCGACCTTTTGCCCCATGCCCGAATAGCTGTCGCGCGCGACCTTAAGCGCAATAATCGTCGCCATAGAGGTGCCGGAAACCACCAAGCCGCTGGCCCCATCGGGAAATTCAAACATCTCGCGACACCATGCAACCACTTGTTTTTCCACCAGCATTGCCCCGTGATGCCGCCCGCCCAGATTGGCATTCATTGCAGCGGCGGCGATATCGGCAATCAACCCGCTGGTTGACCCCGCGCCGTGCACCCAGCCAAAAAACCTTGGGTGGGTATTGCCAACGCCATAAGGCAGCAGGGTTTCGATTTGCTGTTGGGTGGCCTCGATACCTTTGCCTTTCACCGGCAAGGAAACCTCAAAATCTGTCTGCAAAACATCCGGCGATTTCCAAACAGGCCCCTTTGTGGCCGATTGCATTTTATCCAGCGCCGCATCCAGCATTTTATGGGCGGTTGCGCGAAAGGCGGGCCAATCTTTCGGGTCAAGATTATCGCCCATTATGGCCGCCAGAAATTCATGGTAAACAGCACATAAACTGCCATCAATTCCAACCGGCCAATCAGCATGGCAAATGCCAACACCCATTTGGCGGCACTGCCAAGGCTTGAAAAATTACCGTCAGGGCCAATAATTGGCCCCAACCCCGGACCAATATTTGCCAGCGCCGCAGCCGCCCCTGAAACCGCCGTAATGGTATCCAGCCCCATCATCGCCAACACCACCGACAACACCGCCAAAGTCAGCATGAACATCACAAAAAATGCCATCACCGATGACAGCACATCATCACCCACCGGTCGGCCCTCATAGCGCAGGCCAAACACCCCGTGGGGGCTGTGAACCCGTTTGATCTGTTCCTTGATCGAGGCAAACAATAACTGGAACCGGAAAACCTTGATCGAACAACAGGTAGACCCCGCGCAACCGCCAATCAGCCCCATCAGAAAAAACATGGTCACGGGGAATGCACCCCAAAGCTGGTAATCCTCGGAGGCATAACCGGTGCCGGTCATAATAGAGGTCACATTAAAAAACGTTGACCGGAACGAGGCCGCAACCGGATCACCGTTAGCATAAAGCCGATACAGCACCATTATCAGGATAATGCCGAACAGCACCATCAGAAAACTGCGCACCTGACTGTCGCGCCACAAAGGTTTTGCCGTGCCCGCCAGCAGTTGAATGTAACGCACAAACGGCAGGCTGGCCAATATCATGAATACCGCTGCCACATATTCGGCGGGGCCGCGAAACTCGGCAAAAGAACTATCAACACTGGAAAACCCGCCGGTGGCCAGCGTGGTCAGCGCGTGGTTCAGCGCGTCAAAACTGCCCATGCCCACCGCCACATAAGCCAGATAACACGCTGTGGTCAGGCTTAGATAAATCACCGAAATACGGGTGGCGATTTCACCGGCGCGGGGCAGGATTTTGCCAAAAGTATCAAAACCCTCGGATCGGAAAATCTGCATCCCCCCGACCTTTAGGGTTGGCAAAAACGCCATGGCCACAACAATAATCCCCACGCCGCCAAACCATTGCAGCAGGCTGCGCCACAAAAGCGTGCCAGCCGGCATTTCATCCAGCCCCGTAAAAACCGTTGATCCAGTGGTGGTCAGGCCTGACATTGCCTCAAAAAATGCATCCGTATAGCTGGCATCGGGTGCGCCGATTGCAAAAGGCAGCGCCCCGAAAAACGGCAAAATCAGCCAAGACCCAACGGTAAGCAAAAAAGTCTGTTGCAAGGTCAGAGCGCTGGTGCGGGAATTGGCGCTGGCCAAGGCCACAACCCCGCCGGTTAAAATAGTTAACAAAGCAGCGCTGGCAAAAGCATCGCCTTGGCCGTTGCCCGCCAGAATATCCGCAGCAAACGGCACCAGCATCGTGGCGCCCAATGCCGCAACCAACAGGCCAATAATATAGGCAACAGGTCGAAAATCTATCATGGCACAGGCTTGGCTTTTGCGGACCGCACTGTCAAGTAATTACAAATCGGGATAGGTGTTACAGCCGCTTTGGGTAATTTCCCCCACCACCACCGAATGGTTCGGCGCGGGGTCCATCACAAAGGTCTGGATTCGGGAGATTTTCTTGGCGCAACCAGCAGTTTCTTCTTCCATGCCGATGCCGTCAATATATATTTCCAGCCAGGGCAGGCCGTCTTTTCCGGCCGCACAACCGGCATCTTGTGTGTTGGAAATGTCACCACATATATCTTCGATAATCGCGTATTTGCGCAGCCTGGGCAGGTAAAACCGGGTTCCGGCGGGAATATCCAGAACGGTTTCATAGCCCTGCAAAACCCCCGCAACCGCCAGCGTGATCGGGTTGCTATAGGTGCCAACCCCGCCCGCCAGTTCCTGACGCCGAGAATGGGATAATTCGGGAATGGTTGCGGGCGTGGTATCCCAAACGCTATATCCGGTCAAATAACCCCGAAAGGATTGTTCTTGTCCGGTGGGCTGCGTAATTTCGACGGGGTTATCTTGCGCAACCCCCGCAGTTGCATAAAAACAAACCGCCAAGCTGCTGACGCCAAGGGTTTTTATTATGGCCTGTCTAACATTATACATCGGAAACCGGCGTTCCTTTCGGGTTTAATTTTGCTATCAAACCCGAAAACAGCGCCAAGTACCTAGGTCGGGCGGGAAGATCGCTCCACATTATCCATGAATTCCTTGCGAAGCAAAGGGTCATCTTTGAAAACACCCAGCATTTTACGCGTGATCATATTTACCCCCGGTTTGTGCACGCCGCGCGTTGACATGCAGTGGTGCTCGCCCTCCAGCATCACGGCCACACCGCGCGGGCGCAGCACCTCGAACAGGGTATTGGCGATTTGGGCGTTCATTTTTTCCTGCACCTGAAGCCGTTTGGCAAAAGTATCCACCACCCGCGCCAGTTTTGAAATACCGACCACGCGGTCGGTAGGGATATAGCCAACATGGGCCAAACCGATGATCGGCGCCATATGATGTTCACAATAACTTTCAAAACGGATGCCCGAAAGCACGATCATTTCATCGTAACCCTCAACCTCGGAAAAGGTGCGTTGCAGCATTTCGGCCGGGTCTTCGTCGTAACCGCGAAACCAGTCACCATAGGCTTTGGTGACCCGTTTTGGTGTGTCTAACAAACCTTCGCGCGCGGGGTCTTCGCCTGCCCAGCGCAATAAAACCCGCACGGCATCTTCGGCCTCAGTGCGGCTGGGGCGGTCTGTTTTTGCGGCACTTACCAGTTTATCGATCACATTCATATCTTCCTCGCTTCCGGTAAATCCTACCATTGTTTTTATACATAGTCATTTTTTGGAAAAACTAAAACCGTTCACGCATCACAAATGTTCCAGCGACCAACCTGTTGGTCAAAGGTTACGAAAGTATGAACAACCGCTAAATATGTAATAAAAATAGCAAACACACGTTAAAGAAGAGCATTTTTTATATCAAAAAGCAAATCATCCACATCTTCCAGCCCGACCGACAGCCGCACCAGCCCGTCCGAGATCCCCAGCGATTCGCGCTGTTCGGGGGTTAAGCGCTGATGGGTGGTGGTGGCGGGATGGGTGATAATGCTTTTGGCATCGGCCAGATTGTTGGAAATCAGAATAATATCCAGCTTGTTAAGGAAATCAAAGGCGGCGTCTTTTCCCCCCGCAAGATCCAGCGAAATAACCGTGCCGGCTTTTTGCATCTGCCGCGCGGCCAGATCATGCTGCGGATGGCTTTTCAGCCCCGGATAAATCACCCTGGAAATACTGTTATACCCTTGCAACGCCGTGGCGATTTTTAATGCCGAATCCGCCTGCGCATTACAGCGTAAATCAAGTGTTTCCAATGCCTTGACCATCACCCATGCATTAAACGGGCTAAGCGCCCCGCCGGTATGTTTCATATAGGTCGCCAAAGTATTGTTAATGAATTCTTTGCTGCCCAGCACAACCCCGCCCAGACACCTGCCTTGCCCGTCAATATGTTTGGTGGCCGAATACACCACCACATCGGCACCCAGTTCCAGCGTGCGTTGAAACACTGGTGTTACAAACACATTGTCAACCACCAGCTGCGCGCCAACCGAATGCACAATTTTGGCAACTGCGGCAATATCGATCACCTCCAGCGTCGGGTTTGACATGGCCTCCAGAAACGCCAGCTTGGTGTCAGGGCGCATCGCCGCCTGCCATTCCTCAAGGTTCACACCGTCAACAAATGTTACTTCGACGCCAAATTGCGGCAAAAGCGTTTCGATGATGTATAAACAAGACCCGAACAACGCTTTGGCTGCGACAATATGATCGCCGGATTTCAACTGGCAAAACAGCGCTGCATTCACCGCCGCCATGCCCGATGCCGTGGCAAAAGCCGCCTCGGCCCCTTCCAGCAGCGCGATTCTGTCTTCGAACATTGCCACAGTCGGGTTACCATAACGGGCATAAATAAATTCATCGGGACCGGATTCAATAAATCTTTCTTCGGCGGCCTCAGCGGTTTCATACACAAACCCCTGCGTCAAAAATATCGCCTCGGACAGCTCCCCGTATTGAGAGCGTCGCGTGCCACCATGCACAAGGTTGGTTTTAGTTTTGTATTTTGTCATCGTTTTTATCCGGCAAAACGCCGACCTCCAATAAAAAAGCCCCGATCGGGCAGATCAGGGCCTATCGGGACCATGACCTCTTTAGCAGTTTATTTTACGTGGCCTGCAATCCAGTTCGACAAAGCACCACAATTTTGTGGTTAGAGAATTTGCCCCCCCCCGTCAACGCCCTTGTGTTTTGGTCTTGAAATACCAAATACTGTTACAACGCATACAAAGGAATACAGCAATGATTGATCTATATTATTGGCCCACCCCGAATGGCTGGAAAACCACCATCGCGCTAGAGGAAATGAACCTGCCCTATAACTTGCATCTGGTTGATATCGGCAAGGGCGCGCAGTTCGAACCGGATTTTCTAAAGCTATCCCCCAATAACAAAATGCCGGCACTGGTTGACAGCGACGGCCCCGATGGCCAGCCGATTTCGATATTTGAAAGCGGGGCAATCCTGCAATATCTGGCCCGCAAAACCGGCAAGTTTTATGGCACCAATGAGCGCGAACAGATAGAGATCGACCAATGGCTGTTCTGGCAGGTTGGCGGGCTTGGCCCGATGGCGGGCCAAGCACATCACTTTCTGAAATACGCGCCCTCGATGGAACCGCCGCATGTTTTACCCTATGCTCAAGACCGTTATCGTAATGAAACCGCACGGTTACTGGGCGTTCTTGATAAACGACTGGCTGACAGGAAATACGTAGCGGGCGATTATTCCATCGCCGATATGGCAATTTGGCCATGGGCCAGCCTGTGGGAAGGCCAAGAACAAACCCTAAATGACAAACCCCATCTGGCGGCTTATCTTGATCGGGTTTACGCGCGCAAAGCCGTGCAAAAAGGCCGCAGCATCGCCAAAGAAAACCGTGGCAATCTGCAAGATGACAAAGCAGCCCAAAAGATTTTATTTGGGCAAAAATAACAAATGGGCGGGGCGCAATGCCCCGCCTGACCTTTATTCAGCAGCAATGCTTAGCCCTACGGCCTGATCCAGCACCATCTGCACCGCCTCTGCGGCTTCGGCGCCTTTTTTCACAAAATGCTCACTATAGAATTTGATATGTTCTTCGTTGCCATGAAAATGGTGCGGGGTCAGTGAAACGCTGAACATCGGCACATTGGTTTCAAGTTGCGCCTGCATAATGCCGTTTACCACAGCCGCCGCCACAAAATCATGGCGATAAATGCCGCCATCCACCACCAATGCCGCGACAACCACAGCGCTGTAGCCTTGTGTGGCAAGGCGTTTAGCCAGCAACGGCGCCTCAAATGCGCCGGGCACATCGAACATATCAACGCTATAATCCCGCCCGTCGGCCTTCAGTTTTTCAGTAAATCCAATGGCTGCCTGATCAACGATATCAGCATGCCAGCGCGCCTTGATAAAGGCGATTTTAGGGGTTTGTGTCATGGTTTTCTCCTTTTGCAACAGACACTAACCCAAGGCAAAAGATGGCTGTGCGGTTACCCGCTCACCCACATTCTCTTTCATCCGGACTTTAACCGTCGGCTCTGGAATTTCACCAAAATCTGCTTGTCACCTATATTTGTCGCGCATCTTATCCGAAAACCGGTTCCCGCTTTTCGGGATGCACGCACAGGCCGCTCGCGGGCTATAACCGCCGGTGGGGAATTTCGCCCCGCCCTGAGAATTACGCCGGATCGCTCCGACAAGCCCGACGATACATTCGTTTTTCGGAATGGCAAGAAAAATCGCAGTGCTGCTGTCTTTCATTTTGGGCATTGCTCATATAAAAAACCCCGAACAAGCGGAGCATTCCATGCCAAAAACCCTGACCCTCACCCGCCCCGATGATTGGCACCTGCACCTGCGCGACGGCGCGATGTTGCAAGGTATTCTGCCCGAATCTGCCCGTGATTTTGGCCGTGCCATCATCATGCCCAACCTTGTGCCGCCGGTGGTAACCATGGCCGATGCGACCGCATACCGAGGCCGTATCATGGCCGCCCTGCCCAAAGGCGCAGATTTTACGCCATTGATGACCCTATATTTAACCGAAACCACAGATCCCGATGATATGGCCGCCGCCCATGAAACAGGCCTGATTACAGCGGTTAAACTTTATCCGGCGGGGGCCACCACCAATTCGGATTCCGGTGTCAAAGACATTAAAAATGTCATGCCGGTGTTGGAACGCATGGCAAAAATCGGCCTGCCGCTTTGTGTGCATGGCGAAGTCACGGACCCGAATGTCGATATTTTTGATCGCGAGGCGGTTTTTATTGACCGTGTCTTGGCCCCGCTGCGCCAAAACCTGCCCGAATTGCGCATCATTATGGAACATGTCACCACCAAAGACGGC
>JALSGU010000318.1 GCA_026982575.1 Paracoccaceae bacterium
GATGCACGTCAAAATCCATGATCGCCACGCGGTTCAGCCCGTGATGATCCAGCGCGTGTTTGGCGGCAATCACCACATTGCCAAACAGGCAAAACCCCATCGCCGTGGTTGTTTCCGCATGGTGGCCGGGCGGGCGACAGGCGACAAAAGCATTTTTTGCTTTACCCGAAATTACCGTATCGACCGCCTGAACCACGCCGCCAACCCCGCGCAGCGCGGCCTGAAAAGTACCGGCAGACATATGGGTGTCAGGGTCAAGCGGGCCAATGCTGGCTGATTTCAGCCCATCAATATAGGCTTGCGGGTGACAGCGCAGGATATGGGTTTCTTGCCCCAAAGGTGCATCAATGCGCAGCAGATCAAGGTCTTTCAAGGCTTTTTCAATGACCATTAGCCGCGCCACCTGTTCGGGGTGGCCAAGCGGATTGATGTGATCAAGGCAATCTTGATGGGTTATCAGCGCGGTTGTCATGGGGTAAGGATAAGCACGCCGCACCCCGCCGACAAGCCAAAAAACCGGAGAGACAAAATGCCCGAATTACCAGAGGTCGAAACTGTTCGATGCGGGCTGGAACCCGTAATGACAGGGTTTACGATTGATCACGCCGATATTCGTCGCCCTGATTTACGCTGGCCGTTTCCGGTTGATATGGCGGCGCGCCTGACCGGAAAAACCGTTCTACGCTTGCGGCGACGGTCAAAATATATTCTGGTTGATCTGGATTCGGGGGAAACCCTGATTATCCATCTGGGCATGTCGGGGCGAATGCTGATTGAAACCGACAAACCAAAACTGGAAAAACATGACCATGTGGTTCTGGATATGTCAGGCGGTACGCGAATTATTTTTAACGATGCGCGGCGATTCGGGGCCATGGACCTGTGCGATACCGATTCGGCTGAAAAACACAAAATGCTGGCGGGGCTGGGACCGGAGCCGCTGGGCAATCAATTTAACAGCAAATATCTTTTTGAACGCTTCAAAAATCGCAAAATGCCGATCAAATCGGCCCTGCTTGACCAGCGAATCATCGCAGGGCTTGGCAATATTTATGTGTGCGAGGCCCTGTGGCGGGGTAAAATCGCCCCGCAAACCCAAGCGGGCCATCTTTCGGAACAGGTTGTTTCCGAGCTGGTGCCGATCATTCGAACCGTGTTGCAAGACGCGATAAAAGCAGGGGGATCATCGTTAAAGGATTATCGCCAAACCAACGGCGAACTGGGGTATTTTCAGCATAGTTTTGCGGTTTATGGCCGCG
>JALSGU010000319.1 GCA_026982575.1 Paracoccaceae bacterium
ACCACGCGGCTTAGATACATCACCGCCACTTTGTCGGCGGTTTGGGCAATGACGCCCAGATCATGGGTGATGAACACAATGCCCATGCCGAATTCTTTGACCAGGTCTTTCATCAGGTCAATCACCTGCGCCTGAATGGTGACATCCAGCGCAGTCGTTGGTTCATCGGCGATCAGCAATTTTGGTTTGGTGGACAGGGCCATAGCAATCATGGCGCGTTGGCGCATACCGCCCGACAGTTCAAACGCATATTGTTTGAAGCGCTGTGCGGCATCGGAAATACCGACACGGTCCAGCATTTCTATGGATAATTCGGTGGCCGCTTTGGCGTTCATACCGGTATGGATCTGCAATTGTTCAACCATCTGGTTGCCAATCGAAATGGCCGGCGCAAAGCTGGCCATCGGTTCCTGAAAAATCATTGAAATCGCACCGCCGCGAATAACCCGTTTGTCTTTTGCCTTGGCCATTGCCATCACATCGACCGGCCCGTTCTCCAGATGCAGGGTGATTTTAGTATCCGGCCCGTAAACCGCGTTGGACGGGTTAAGCAACATCAGCGATTTTGCCGTTACCGATTTACCCGAACCGCTTTCGCCCACCAGCCCCATGACCTCGCCTGCATCCAATGAGAAGGACACATCATCAATTGCGGTGATCAAACCTTCGTCGGTTTTGAACTGAAGAGTCAGGTTTTCTACGTCAAGTAATCGCGTCATTTGCCGGCATCCGAATAAGGGTCAGCCGCGTCTCGTAATCCGTCACCGACAAACACAAAAGCCAACACAAGAACAATAAAGAAAATCACCGGTATGAAATACCACTGGTAATTCAGCAAAACATCCGCCGAAGTTACGTTTTGCAACATAACGCCCAGCGAATTCACCGGGTCTTTCAACCCCAGCCCGATGAATGAAAGCGCGGTTTCAGACAGCACCATATAGGGAAATGAAATCACCAGATCAACAATGATATAGCTGGTAAAGCTGGGCAGCAAATGCCGCCGGATAACATGGCCGGGCGTGGCCCCGCACAGTTGTGCCGCCAGCACATATTCCTGATTTCGTTCGGTCAACAGGTGGGTTCGTATTCGTCGCGCCAAGGTGGGCCAACCGATCAGGCCCAGCACCATCGAGATAAAAAAGAATCGCATCTCTGCGCTCCAGACATCGGGGATAAATGCCGCCAATGCCATAAATAACGGAATGCTGGGGATGGTTCGGACCGTGTCGGTCAACATTTGCAATATTGAATCTATCCAGCCGCCGTAATATCCGGCAACCCCCCCGATCAGCAATGCCAGCACAAAGGCAATAAACACCCCGATCGTGCCCACCGCCAAGGACGTGTTGATCGCGGTCAGGGTTCGGGAATAAATGTCTTTACCCAGATCATCGGTGCCAAAAATATGGATCATGCCTTTGTCGACGCCAAACAAACGGGTGTTGAAGGTCAACCCCGGAATTTCGAAATCCAGCGCTTCGCCGGGCAGGTTGGCTTTTATATGAAAATAGCGATATTCGGCACCCTCCACGAAAAACTGGACATAACGCCGCCCATCAAGGCTATCGTCAACCGTGCTTACCCAGCGAAAATTGGTCGCCATGGAACGTTCGCGCGTAGTGGTGTAAATAAATGGCCGCCACGAACAGCCGTTATCGTCACAAAATTGCGGGATTTGGGGCGCACCGTTCATATAATCTTTGTCACGGCCCGCAACGGTTGCATCATAAGGGGTTAGAAACGGCGCAAATATGCCGGACAGAATCAGAAATATCAGCACCCATGCGCCAATCAGGGCTGATTTGTTTTTCTTGAATCGCTGCCAGATAAGCTGACCCTGAGAGGCGGTAAAATACGCCTCTTTGGATTTTTGATTTACGGTTGCGGTGGGTGCTTGCTCGGTCATGGCTCTATCCTACAATGCTGCGACGAATGCGCGGGTCGGTAAGCGCCAAAATAATGTCGGTCAAAAAGTTGATGGTCACGATGCTGGCAGTCAGCATGAAAATAATCGCGCCCGCCAATTGCTGGTCGTTTGATCGCGCCAAAGCCTCGATCAGCAGGGAACCCGCCTCGGTCAATGTCAGAATCAACGCCACAATCGGCAATTCGTTGAATATGCGGTTCAGGTCAAACCCCAGCGAATTTATAATCGGGCTTAGGGCATGGCGGGCCGGATAACGCATCATCAACCGGCGCCCGGAAACCCCTCGCGCCGCAGCGGCTGTTACATATAGCTTGCCGATTTCATCGGACATCAAGGCCCGCACGGTTTGAATGGCAAAAGCGGTTGCCGACCAGCCAAGAATAAATATCGGCAGCCACGCATGGGCAAGAAAATCCATCACCCGTTCATAAGACCATGGCGCATCCCTGAATTCTTTTGAAAACAGCCCCGTCAGGCTGTTGCCAAAATACATGGTTGAAAACAGCATGATCATCAGCGCCAGCAAAAAGTTTGGCAATGCCAGACCCAGATAGCTGACCAGACGCAACGAATTGTTCAGCGTGGCGCTTTTTGACGTCGCGGCAAGAATGCCAACCGGAATGGCAATCGCATAAGCCAGTGTAAGGGCGGCCAGACAAAGCCCGAGACTAAGCCAGAATTTCTGGCCCAAAAGCTGGCTGATGTTCAGCCGCTGGATACAGCTATCGCCAAATTCACCTTGAAAGGCGTTGATTATCCACAAGCCCCAGCGTTTCAGATAGGGCTGGTCAAGGCCAAGCCGGATGCGCTCTGCGTCAATATCGGCCAGCGAAATCACCGAACCTTGGGAGTTTTTGAAAGCAAGATAGCGTTCGGCGCAATCACCGGGGACCATCTCCATCAGGGTAAAAACAATGAAGGACACAAGGATCAGGGTAATAATCGCCAATGATGCCCGGATAAATACAAACCTTGAGAATTGTAGCATTAAGTCTGAACCCCTGAAATTTTTTGTGCCGTTTTGGCTTTATTGAACCTCGGACAGTCCGGAAACTGCCCGAGGCCGGTTTTATAGGATCGTCAATTACTCAGAAAGCGACCATTGTGGCCCACGGTAAGGGTAAGCCCAATAGTAGGAGTAAGAAGCGGTCCGGAACTCTGGAATATTCAGCAGTTTATTGGAGTGGTAAACCGGCGCTGCCGCTTTGACCGTTCCGATGAACAGCAGGTTATCGACCATGGCTTGCACCAGTTTGGCACCCAGCGCATTGGATTCGTCCGAACCGGCAATTGCACCCTGGAAGGCCGCAATATCATCTGCCATTTCATCCGCCCATGCAGGTGGTTGAACACCGGCAGTGCCGTTTGAATCGATATATTCGGCCCAAAGCATCGCTGTGCGCATTCCGAAATAGTTCTCGTATGGGGGTGTGAACAATTCGGAATTACCCAGAATAACCGCCAATGGCTGCCCTTTGGCATACATGGTTACGTCAAGCTGGTTAGACGATTGTGCCGAGCGGTATTCATCTGTTGTGACTTCTTTAACAACAGAATTCACGCCGACATCTGTCCAGGCCTGACCCACAAGTTCAACCAGTTTGGCTGAAATACCTTGCGTGGAAAACTGAAGGTTCAGAACCAGCGTATCGCCATTTGGCAATTCACGCATGCCGTCACCGTCAACATCGACCATGCCGATTTCATCAAGCAAAGCATTGGCCATTGCCGGATCATACTGCGCATAAGACTGCACCATATCATCGGTTACAAAAGATGGCAGTGGCGAAAACGGCACATATTGTGTTGGTGTGCCCAAACCAAAGAAGGCTACTTCGTTGATTTCATCACGGTTGATCGCCACAGACATCGCCTGACGGAACCGCAAATCACCAAACAATTCGCGTTTTCCCATATCATTTGATGTTACGTTAAACGCAAATGTGCCGGTGCGGATTTGGGGACGAATGGAAACTGTATAATCCCCACGTTCCTGATTTTCCAACAACAATGGTGCATCGTCAAGGTTCAGCGACTGGGTTTTATAGTCCACTTCGGCATTGACAAGTTTCAGCAACCGCACCTCGGTTTCGGAAACAAATGTTTCGTCTTGCTCGTTGATATACGGAAGCTGGTTACCGGCGGTATCAACCATAAAGAAATAAGGGTTGGCAACAAAACGGCGCCCTTCGGTTGATTCAGCAATGACAATATGGCTTTCCAAAGTCGGAGCCGCAGCAGCCGGAAGGCCGGCTACAAGGTCAGGCTTGGCCAACATCGGTGTCGGTGTATCCATCCAGTCTGACGACCCGTAATAGGCAGCAATTGCCGCATAACCGTTTTCAAAGCCAAGTGCTTGTGCATTTGCATCGGCATTCGGGTCAATATCCGGGTGGAATTGCCCCAAGAACCCCATAGGCTGGAAACCTTGCGCATAATGGTTGGCAAAATGCGACAGCAAGCCGGGTTTTGGCGATGGCAAGTTAAACTGCACGGTTGTTTCGTCAACAACAACAACTTCCATACGTTCGCCGCCAACCAGAACATAATCTTTGGCGCTGGCAATTACGTTTTCGTCAAGTTGCAGGTTATCATACCAGAATTTGACATCGCGCGCACCAAACGGCGAACCGTCAGACCATTTATGACCCGCACGCAAGAAAAATGTCAGCTGTGTGAAATCCTCGTTCCATTCCCAACCTTTGGCCACATTCGGCACAATGGTTTGCAAATCGTCCGAATAACGCACAAGGTTTACATGGCGAATAGACATCATGTCCGATGTTCCGGCCTCGGTCGCATTGGAAATAATATCCAATGTGCCACCATAGGTGCCGATCACGTCATAAGGCGCAACGACCAATGGTTCGGAGGGCAGGCGATCTGCCAATGGCGGCAAATCAGGATTGCCCTGAATTTTACCATTCAGATCGGTAATTGACGGGTTTGCGGAAAATTCAACCGTGCAATCACCCAGCCCCTGGAATTCCGACAGTTCATATTGCTGGGGAAATGCACCTGCATCAACCCCCATCATATCGGCCACAGTAACCGCAGGACAAGTTGCCGCCGAAGCCGCCCCTGTCATCGCGATCAGCGCGCCGCCAGCTAATAATATTCGTTTCATATTGTTTTCTCTCCGTTGTTTTTTCATCAGGGCATGGCCCGGATATCGTGTCTTACCCACCAAATATTACGCACCAGCATAACAGGTTTATGACACTTACATATTTTTTTAAGTTTGGTTGAATTGAATCTTTTACCAAAATCATATTTTCGGAACTTTCGAAACAACCTCCAACAAAACCAAAACCGCGCATTAAATCGCATACGGTTGGTTCGAGATTGAACAGATCGAATTGACCTGTCAAGAAGTTTTCAGTGTCATCTGTGGTTAAGGGGTTGCCAAAACCCCGCCCACAGACGGCTTTCGTTGCGGGGTAAATCTGCACAAGCAGGTCTTGATTGCCTGTTCGCATGGCATTATACCGCGCGGGTTGGTGGCGTCTTTCGAAACGAATCGTTTGGTGTGCCGGCACGGTTTTTGTAAACACAGGCCATTTGCAAACGGGGTTCTCCCCCCGACAAGACAGATGGTCAAAGAACGTGAAAGCAAAACCACCAAGGAAACGTCGTTTTGACCTGCGATGGGCGCTATATGCGGACCCAGTGGATGATCAGCAGCTCTCGGACGCGCAAAACTTCGCCATTTAAGGCGAGCAAAAGGACGATAAAATGAACATGATCGAAACGCTCGAGCTTGAGCAAATCGCATCACTTGGCAAGGAAATCCCCGATTTCAAAGCCGGTGACACCATCCGCGTAGGGTTTAAAGTAACCGAGGGCACCCGTTCTCGTGTGCAAAACTATGAGGGCGTATGTATTGCGCGCAAAGGCGGATCGGGCATTGCGGCCCAGTTTACCGTGCGTAAAATCTCGTTTGGCGAAGGTGTGGAACGGGTATTCCCGCTGCATTCCCCCAATATCGACAGCATCACCGTGGTGCGTCGTGGCCGTGTGCGCCGCGCCAAGCTTTATTATCTTCGTTCGCGTCGCGGTAAATCTGCACGTATCGCCGAAGACACCAACTATAAGCCACCCGCGAAATAATCGCCATTTTGCGCTAGGAGCAATGCAATGAAAAAAGACATTCACCCAGAATATCACCTTGTCGACGTCAAATTGACCGATGGCACGATTTATAAAATGAAATCGACCTTCGGATCCGAGGGCGACACCATGGTTCTTGATATCGACCCAAAGGTTCACCCTGCATGGACCGGCGGCGCCCATCGCCTGCTGGATACCGGCGGCCGTGTTTCCAAGTTCAAGAAAAAATACGAAGGTCTTGGCTTCTAGACTTTTACGTCTTAACCAGATCAGCTATGACAAACGCGCTCCACCTCGGGGCGCGTTTTTTTGTGAGGGCTTATGGCGCATATTATTGTATTGGGTAACGAGAAAGGTGGTTCAGGCAAATCCACCACCGCCATGCACCTGTTTACCGCCATTGCCATGTCGGGCCAAAAGGTTGGCGCCATTGATCTTGACCTGCGCCAGCAAAGCTTTTTCCGCTATCTCGATAATCGCCGCCAGTTTATGGCCCGTGAGGGCGTTGAATTACCGATGCCCGAGCAGTTCCAGCTGGCGTTATCAAATGAGGACAGCCAGAAAGCAGCACAGATGGATGAAGAAACGCGGTTTGCCGATGCCTTGGCCACATTGGATAAAACCTGCGATTTCATCCTGATAGACTGCCCCGGTTCTGACAGCCGTTATGCGCGCATGGCCCATGCGGTGGCTGATACGCTGATCACCCCGATGAACGATTCACTGGTTGATTTTGACCTGCTGGCCCGCATTGATCCGGCAAATGGCCGCGTGCTTGGCCCCTCGGTTTATGCAGAAATGGTCTGGGACGCACGGCAATTGCGCGCCAAAGCCGAATTAAAACCGATTGACTGGCTGGTGCTGCGCAATCGCCTGTCCACAACACAGGCCCGTAACCGCCGCAAGGTTGGCAAAGCATTACAAGACCTGTCAATCCGGATCGGATTTCGCACGGTTCCGGGGTTTTCTGAACGGGTGATTTTCCGCGAAATGTTCCTGAACGGCCTGACATTGCTGGATTTGAAAAAAACCGACCGCGCCAGTATGACACTGTCAAACATCGCTGCAAGACAAGAAGTCCGCGATTTGATCAACGCCCTAAATCTTCCGGAAGTCAGCGTTAACTTTTAACCCTGACCGGCATTTTTTGTTGCAAATAAACTTGTGCCGCAAGCTGGGCTTTCCAAGCAAAGCCAAGGCCGTACCCAAAGGAAATGGCCGGTCCTGGCTGTCAGATTCGCAAGGTTATTCGCACAATTCCAGCGCTTTTTCCATAGCGGCAGTAAAGCCGATCAGGGAAAACGTATCGGTGGTTTCCGTGCCACGGGTTGAAACCCCCACAACAATTGCTTCCGCACCACCGCGCATGGCGGTGATCAGGGCTGCATCATCTTCGGGGCGGGGCCAGGCATATTCCCGATCAATATCGGCATTCGGATATAGCTGCATGGTGGTATCTCTGACACGAAACTGCACCGGAACATCCTGTTTCAACGGATAACCCGCCAAAAAGCTGGGTTCTGAAATCACGTTTTCACCCGGAATGATCGATATATAAAACCGAATATCACCCCGCCGCACATCCACCGCAGCACCATCGCGTCGCGCTGTTGAGCTGGTGGGTTTGGAAATGATAAAACATTCCTTGGGGCTGTCGGTTACATAGACCGACCAGTCGGTGGCGGAATCCACCATTTCGATTTGTTGCGCACCAACCATCACGGGTAAAACCAGTGCCACGGCACCAATTACAAATTTTCTGAACATATTATCAGCCTCCTGCTCAAACCGATAAACCCTCTGCGCCCGAATTTTTCCGGTGCTTGTTAACAGGTGGCTTGTCAATTGTTCTCTCAATGCCATAATCTAAATAGAATCCAGGGTGTTTTGCTAGTGCTAAATACCCGAAACCACCGGAAATAAGCACCTATTTGCCGATGTTTCCTTCAACTTAACGAGATCAAGCCATGACAGACGCGGCAAAACTTGTGGAGCTCATCCGGGGCGACCTGAATGAATCAACCCATCGCGGCCATCTGGTGGTTTGCGATGCGGGGGGTGACATTATCAAGGCATGGGGTGACCCGAACGCCATAATCTACCCCCGCTCGGCCTGCAAAATGCTGCAAGCCCTGCCGCTGGTTGAAAGCGGTGCTGCCAAAGCTGCTGGCCTGCAAAGCCGCCATTTGGCGCTGGCATGTGCCAGCCACCAAGGTGCCGCCATGCACACTGATCTGGCGACAGAATGGTTAACAGGGCTTGGCCTTTCAGACGATGATCTGCGTTGTGGTCCGCAAGTGCCCAGCGATAAGACAGCACGCGCGATGCTACGCGAAAATTTCGGACAGCCTTGCCAGATCCATAATAACTGTTCGGGCAAACATACCGGTTTTTTAACATTAAACAAACATCTGGGTGGCGGGCCGGATTATACTGATATCGATCACCCCGTGCAAAAAACCATACGCGCCGCCCATGCCGAAATGATGGGCGCGGAACCGGCATTTTGGGGCATTGATGGTTGTTCCGCCCCGAATTTTTCCTGCGAAATCGGCCAATTTGCCCATGCAATGGCAAAAATGGCAAAACCCGCACAATTGGGGAAAACCCGCGAAGCCGCCGCCAGAACCCTGATTTCAGCGATGATCAAACACCCGTTGCTGGTGGCCGGTGAAACCCGCGCCTGTTCAGAATTTATGATTGCCGCCAAAGGCAAAGCTGCCGTAAAAACCGGTGCCGAAGGCGTTTTTGCCGCAATTTTACCTGAACTTGGTATTGGCGTTGCCCTTAAGATCGAAGACGGAAACTCCCGCGCTTCCGAGGCCGCGATGGCGGCCATTCTGGTGCGCCTTGGCGTGCTGGATGCGGCGGACCCTATCGTGCAAAAACGGCTTTTCCGGCCCGAACTGAACCGCCGTAAAATCGCGGCTGCACGGATTTCTGTTTGCCAAG
>JALSGU010000320.1 GCA_026982575.1 Paracoccaceae bacterium
TGGTGCCCAGGAGAGGACTCGAACCTCCACATCCATACGAATACTAGCACCTGAAGCTAGCGCGTCTACCAATTCCGCCACCTGGGCAGGTGTCGCTTAGGCGCGGAATTACAGGCTGGCGGGGGGGGTGTCAACGGCGGTTTTGCGAATGTGACAAACTATCTGAATTGATCTTGTTCCTGACCGCATAGCGCGGTATTCATAGACATCATTCAGCCACGGAGCATGTCATGAATACACCCCCTTTGGTCACAATTTTCGGCGGCTCCGGCTTTTTGGGGCGTTATATCGCACAGCGCATGGCCCATCAGGGCTGGCGCGTTCGGGTTGCGGTGCGCCGCCCCAACGAGGCCATGTTTGTGCAAACATATGGCGAAGTCGGGCAAGTTATCCCGATACAAGCCAATATCCGTGATGATGCATCCACCCGCGCAGCAATTGCCGGCGCTGATGTGGTGGTTAATTGTGTTGGCATTCTGTCCGAGAACAGCCGTCAGAAATTTGATGCGGTGCAAGGCGATGGCGCGGCGCGCATTGCAAAAATGGCTGCGAAGGCGGGTGTTTCAAAATTTATCCATATTTCCAGCATTGGCGCGGATGCTGATTCTGACAGTAAATATCTGCGCTCCAAGGCAACCGGCGAAGCCGCGGTTCTGGCGGCCATTCCCGATGCGGTTATTTTGCGGCCATCGGTCATGTTTGGCAGCGAGGACCGGTTTTTCAACAAATTCGGCACCATGTCGCGGTATTTCCCGATTTTGCCAATAGTAGGCGCTGACAGTAAATTTCAGCCGGTCTATGTGGATGATGTCGCCGCGGCGGCAGTGGCTGCCATTAACAGTGATGCCAGCGGCATTTATGAACTTGGCGGGCCGGATGTGGAAACATTTCGCGAATTGATGCAACGCATGTTGCATGTTGTGCGGCGCAAACGGTTTTTGATCAATCTGCCGTTCAAATTTGCCCGGATCAACGCGTTTTTTATTGAAATGTGGCATAAGCTGACCCTTGGCATTGTGCCGCTGGTTTTAACCCGCGATCAGGTCAAAATGCTGGCCCATGACAACGTGGTTTCCAAGGGCGCCAAAACCCTTGCCGATCTGGGCGTTGACCCAACGGCGATGGAGGCCGTGCTGGACCGTTACCTGTATCGGTTCCGCCCGCAGGGGCAATATACCGACCTGACCAGCTCAGCCAAGAATCTGCGCGGCTG
Source organism: Paracoccaceae bacterium (assembly GCA_026982575.1). GTDB lineage: Bacteria > Pseudomonadota > Alphaproteobacteria > Rhodobacterales > Rhodobacteraceae > UBA3077. Next base: position 1,214 of record JALSGU010000320.1, read on the forward strand.
AACGGGCGATTTCACTTTCTTCATCCGCGGGAATTACCCAAACG
>JALSGU010000321.1 GCA_026982575.1 Paracoccaceae bacterium
GCCCCGTGCTGCGCAGCCAGACAACCCCGCTTTTGCCATTTGAATTTTGCTTTATGCCAATAATTTCGGATCTTGCCCGCAAGGTATCGCCCACATAAACCGCCCGCAAAAACCGGCATTCGGCATAACCCAGATTGGCCACGGCATTAAGCGAAATATCCGGCACGGTTTTGCCCAGCACCAGATGAAATACTATCAGATCTTCAATCGGGCTGGCAGGCAATCCGCAGCCCCGCGCGAATTCATCGGATGAATAAAGCGCAAACCGGCCGGGATATAACGCTTGGTAAAGCGCGCGTTCGCCGCCCGAAATCGTGCGCGGCACCGCGTGGTCAAACACCTGCCCGACCGCAAAATCCTCAAAATAATTTCCGCGCGTTGTCTTCACACCTGCCCCAGCTTCATATCGCGGGAATATTCACCGTCATATTGTTTCACCACGGCTTGCGCACAACGCACCACGCCGCGTGCAGAATCAAATGTCATGACAGGGTCGCCTTGCAGCGACCAGCCTTTTGACAGGGCCTCGGACACTTTGTGGCAAAATTCGGACGTGTCATCCTCGGTTAATAAACGATATGCAAGCATGTTATCCTCCAAAAGGTGACGGGCCGATCCAGATATGCAAACCGGCAATCACCACAAATACCACAGCCGAAATTACCAGCCATTTAATGTCGGCTGACTTTGGGCCAGCCTCGGGTTTCTTCCATTTTCCCTCACCCATATTGATCAACATCATTGAAATCAGCGCCCAGATACCAATGCCGCCAAACAGCACTATGGAGGCCATATCGCCATTGGCCAGCAAATGCGCAGCCGCCCAGACAATTGCACCCCAAAGCATGGGATGGCGCAGCCATGTGCGCGCCCGGCCCTTTGAATGCCCCAAAGCCAGCAGGGCAATTGCCACCAGCATCAGCAGATTATTCAGATGCTTGCCCCAGCTTGGCGGATCATAGACAATATCAACCGGCGCCGCGCGAAACCCCATCACCATCAAAACTACAGAAACTATCAGTAAAACACCAAATATCCCCTTGGCAGGGCCGGCCCCCAGTTTGGCATCCAAGCCGCTACGCAAACCCGGCGTCAGGCGTTTTACAAAATGCCCCAGCCACCAAATGGCCATACCTGTATATAAAAGTGTCATGTCATGCGCCCCTAAGCTTATTGATTTTGGCCGACTTTGCCAGCAAACGCCGTGCATTTTCAACATGTAAATTTTCGACAATCTTTCCATCAACCACGGCAAC
>JALSGU010000322.1 GCA_026982575.1 Paracoccaceae bacterium
TGGCGGACAGACAGGGATTCGAACCCTGGAGACGGTTACCCGCCTACACGCTTTCCAAGCGTGCGCCTTCGACCACTCGGCCACCTGTCCACTGGAATGTGTGTTATACTCATCAAGGCGCAAGGTTCAAGGCCAGAATGCACCAATTTTGTATTGCAAGTAGAATTTCAAGAAAACCATCGCTAAGCAGGGTTTGTAGGGTGGTTTCCCGGGGTGTGAGCATGGGGGTTCTCGCCGTATTGTGACTTTTCAAATCACCGGATTAATGTTATGGGTATTACCAGTGAATACCCGTGAGGAGTCACCAGATGAATGCCATTCGTCCCGTTGCCGTAAAGCTTGACCCGAAAATGCTGGATCGCATCAAACATTTGGCCGAAGCCAGAGATCGCTCCACGCACTGGATGATGCGCGAGGCGGTGGCCCAGTTTGTCGAACGCGAGGAAAAGCGCGAGGCGTTCCGTCAGGCGGGCCTTAAAGCCTGGGCCGATTATCGGGAAACCGGCCTGCATGTCAGCCATAACGAGGCCGATGAATGGCTGGCCAAGCTGGATGCCGGTGAAGAGGCGGACGTTCCTGAATACCACAGCTGATCTGGTCGCCCGCAGCGCTGCGGGATGTTGAGCAGCTTTACAATTTTCTGACCGAGAAGAACCCCGTTGCTGCGCGCGGGGCGGCCAAAGCCATCCGGCAGGGCATTAATATCCTCGAAACACAGCCCGCTGCCGGACGGCCGGTTCCCGATATGGATCCGGAATTCCGCGAGTGGTTCATCAATTTTGGCGGCAGCGGCTATATCGCGCTTTACCGGTTTGATGGCTCGGATGCCGTGGTTTTGGCTGTTCGTCACCAGCGCGAAGCGGGGTATTGATCAGGCTTATTCAGTGAAAGGGATATAATCGGGGTCATATTTGCCCAAACCATCTAGGGTCAGGACCTATTAATATTTGGGATTCCCGTTTGCCGTGATTTCTGATTCAATCGATGCAGGAGGACCTGCCCATGTCGGATCATTATTGGCTTTGCTTGCAAATCACGAGAGGGAGGCAGTACCATCGGCTGTCTGGTGCCCTGAGCACGCTTTCTGCGCCTTCAGCATCGCTATGGTCTGCTCGTCCGTGAATCGCTTCTTCATTTTGTTCGTTCTTTTCGTTGGGCGGACTCTACATCATTTGGAGGAGTTTTAGGGGCGCAGCTCACAATGCGGGCAGAACAAATAGGGCTACTAACAATCACCACCGAGACCACC
>JALSGU010000323.1 GCA_026982575.1 Paracoccaceae bacterium
TACAAGCATCATTTTTGCTGCGCTTCTGGACTCTTGCACATAAACCACCGACAAATACCAAAACCCGACAAACCAATCCTAAGGACCAAAACATGAGCTATACCGCCCTGATCACCCATATCAAAAAAACCACCGCGCTTGATCAGGTTTCGGGCCTGCTGGGCTGGGATCAGGAAACCCAGATGCCGGTTAAGGGCGGGGTGCAGCGGGCTGAACATATGGGCGCGATGGAATCGGTTTTGCACGCGCGGCGCACGGATCCGCGCATCCCTGAATGGATTGCGGCAATAGATCAATCCAGCCTGAATGCCGTTGAATTGCGCAATGTCGCCGAGGCGCAAAAAACCTATGACAGTGCCACCAAAATTCCCGCCGACCTGGCCGAGGCTCTGGCACGGCTTTCCGCCAGCGCGCAGGGCATCTGGGCCAATGCCCGAAAGGCCAATAGTTTCAAGGATTTCGCCCCGACCTTAACAGAAATGATCACCCTGAAACGCGAAGAAGCCGCGGCGCGCCAAACCGGCAATGCCGCGCTTTATGATGCCTTGATGGATGATTACGAACCGGGCATGGCCAGCGGTGATATGGCTGATTTGCTGGGCAAGCTTCGCCCCGGGCTGGCGGATTTGCGGGCGCGTATTGCCGCATCGGGGCGTGCCGAATTTCAGCTCAACGGTAATTTTACCGAAGAATTACAGATGCAATTCGCCCGCACCCTGCCGGAAATTTTCAACTATGACTGGGATGCGGGCCGTATGGATCTGGCCGTGCATCCGTTTTGTTCGGGCAATGGCAATGATAGCCGCATCACCACGCGGGTTAGCGTTGAAAACCCGTTTGACTGCATCTATTCGGTTATCCACGAGGTCGGCCACGCGGTTTATGAACAAAACATTACAGATGCCGATACCATGGCGCCTGCGCATAAATATGCGTCAATGGGCGTGCATGAATCGCAAAGCAGAATGTTTGAAAACCAGATCGGACGTTCCCGCGAATTTTGCGAATTTCTGTTCCCGAAAATGCGGGATGCTTTTGGCGATATTGGCGTGGATAATGCCGAAGGTTTTTACAAAGCCGTCAACAATGTGCAAAGCGGCTATATCCGCACCGAGGCCGACGAGGTGCATTACAACCTCCATATCATGATGCGCTTTGATCTGGAGCGGGCGCTGATTTCCGGTGACCTTTCCGTAAATGATCTGGAATCCGCATGGAATGACCGTTTCAAATCCGATTTCGGGGT
>JALSGU010000324.1 GCA_026982575.1 Paracoccaceae bacterium
TTTCCGAGACATTGATGCCGCTTATTCTGGATCTTGAGGCGGAATACGAGCGCGCTAAAACCGACCCTGATTTCTGGGCGGAAATGGATGATCTGTGGAAACATTATGTGGGCCGGCCCAGCCCGCTTTATTATGCCGAACGGCTGACGGAAAAATTTGGCGGTGCCAAGATATTTTTGAAACGGGATGAGCTGAATCACACTGGCGCCCATAAAATCAACAACGTGCTGGGGCAAATTTTGCTGGCGCGGCGCATGGGTAAAACCCGTATCATTGCCGAAACCGGTGCGGGGCAACACGGGGTTGCTACGGCGACCGTATGTGCAAAATTTGGCCTGAAATGCATTGTTTTTATGGGTCAAACCGATGTAGATCGCCAAGCACCAAACGTGTTTCGCATGAAACTGCTGGGGGCGGAAGTTATCCCCGTGACCTCGGGGCGTGGCACGCTAAAAGACGCTATGAACGAAGCCATGCGCGACTGGGTAACCAATGTTGACGAAACGTTTTATTGCATTGGCACCGTGGCAGGCCCGCATCCATATCCGGCGATGGTGCGCGATTTCCAGACCATTATTGGCAAAGAGGTCCGCGAACAGATGATGGAGCAAGAAGGCTGCCTGCCCGACAGCCTGATCGCCTGTATCGGCGGCGGTTCCAACGCCATGGGGCTGTTCCATCCGTTTCTGGATGATGCGGGTATCAAAATCATCGGCGTAGAGGCTGGAGGCCACGGTGTGGACGCGCGCAATGAACACGCCGCCAGCATTACCGGCGGACGGCCGGGGGTTTTGCATGGTAACCGGACGTATTTGTTGCAAGATGATGATGGCCAAATTCTGGAAGGCCATTCCATTTCGGCGGGGCTTGATTACCCCGGCATCGGGCCGGAACATTCATGGCTGCACGATATGGGGCGGGTTGAATATGTGTCGATCACTGATGATGAAGCGCTGGAGGCGTTTCAATTGCTATGTGAGCTGGAGGGCATCATTCCGGCGCTGGAATCTGCGCATGCGCTTGCCCATGCGGGTAAGATCGCGGGTGATTTCCCCAAAGACCACAAAATGGTAATTAACCTTAGCGGCCGTGGCGATAAGGATATTTTTACTGTGGCTGATATTCTGGATGTTAAAATCTAGCCTTGTAATCCTTTGTAATCGGCGTATGTAACACGCTCCGCATTGTTGCGTAGCGTTTATGGAGATAGAAAAATGCCGGATTATAAATTAGGTGATATTGTTG
>JALSGU010000325.1 GCA_026982575.1 Paracoccaceae bacterium
GGCGGATGATGGCGCAACAATTCTGGCTGGCAACCAAAAGGTTTTGTTTGCGCGGCTGTCAGACGCCAAATTCTTTTGGGAAAATGATTTGCGGGTGCCGCTGGCAGATATGGCGGCAAAACTGGAAGCGGTGACGTTTCATAATAAACTGGGATCGCAAGCTGAGCGGGTAGAGCGGATTGCGGCACTGGCAGCGGAAATTGCGCCGATGGTCGGGGCCGATCCAGAACTGGCGGCTGATGCCGCGAAGGTCTGCAAAGCTGATTTGATGTCGGCAATGGTCGGCGAATTTCCAGAGCTTCAGGGGCTGATGGGGCGGTATTATGCTGCCAAAGCAGGCATGGACCCAGCGGTTGCGCTGGCCTGCGAGGAACATTATTCGCCGCTGGGACCAAGCGATGATGTGCCGCGTGAACCGGTTTCGGTGGCGGTGGCTTTGGCGGATAAGATTGATACGCTGACGGGGTTCTGGGCAATTGACGAAAAACCCACGGGGTCTAAGGATCCGTTTGCGCTGCGGAGGGCGGCGCTGGGGGTTATTCGGTTGGTGTTGGAGAATGGGGTTCGGGTTGGGCTTCACGAAGTTTTCAAGCGGCGTTACATAAAAGGCGTGACGCATGCATTCTATGGCTTTGGATTAACACTTGAAGGATTTGGCGATCTTTCAAGAGGGTATGAAGGTCAATGCGGGAAACACCTCATTGATGAGGTTCTTAAGGCCGCCTATATTGCATTTGCCTATAAAGAGTTGGTGTTCAGTAAGGAGTTTGAAAACGAAATTTTGAAGTTCACTTGTAATCCTGAAAAAAGTGATGATTGTGAAAGCTATCCTAACGAAAAGTATTTCGAAGCAATTGAGGAACTTACTTGCGCTTTGGATGGGTTAGACGCGAATGTTTTGGGAGATTTCAATAGTTTGACAATTGAAGGCCAAGCAACGGCTAATCAGTTAGCAAATCAGTTTTCAAACAACCTCCTCGCCTTCTTTCACGACCGCCTAAAGGTTTACCTCAAAGACAAAGGCATCTCCCACGATGTCATCGACGCTTGCCTTGCCATGCCCAATAATGACGACCTGACGCTTTTGGTAAAACGCGCCGAGGCTTTGCAGGCGTTCTTAAATACCGACGATGGCACCAACCTGTTGCAGGGCTATAAACGCGCCGCCAATATTCTGAAGGCCGAGGAGAAAAAAGACGGGGTGGCCTATGAGGGCGAACCGGAAATTCGTTTTGCCGAAGCCGA
>JALSGU010000326.1 GCA_026982575.1 Paracoccaceae bacterium
CAAGATGCGGGGTGACGTCTTCGCCTTCAAACAGCTCGCTGTCGATCCATTCGGCCTTAACCTTAACTTTGTTGTGCATACCGCCATGGGTCAGGGCCTCGGCGATGGATTTATAGGCATCGCCAAGCTGGGTGTATTTACCGACAATGGCAATTTTTACCTCGCCCTCGGGCTGGTTTACCCGTTCCATCACGTCATGCCATTTTGAAAGGTCCGGTTCCGGCGCGTCGGTGATGTTGAATGCTTTTAGAACGGCACGGTCCATGCCTTCATGATGATAGGCCAGCGGTGCGTCATAAATAGATTTCAGATCCAGCGCCGGAATAACCGCCTCGGGGCGCACATTGCAAAACAGCGCCAGCTTGGCGCGTTCTTTTTCCGGAATAGGATGTTCGGAGCGGCACATCAGAATATCGGGGGCAATGCCGATAGAGCGCAGTTCCTTGACCGAGTGCTGGGTTGGTTTGGTTTTCAGCTCGCCAGCAGCGGCAATATAGGGCAGCAACGTGAGGTGCATAAATATGCATTCACCGTATCGGTCTTGGGAAAACTGGCGGATGGCTTCAAAAAAGGGCAGGGCTTCGATATCGCCAACCGTGCCGCCGATTTCGCATAACATAAAATCGACCTCGTCGTCGCTGATTTTCAGGAAATCTTTTATTTCATTGGTAACATGGGGAATGACCTGAATGGTTTTTCCCAGATAATCACCACGGCGTTCTTTTTCCAAAACTGTGGAATAAATCCGCCCCGAGGAAACAGAATCGGTTTTGCGGGCCGAAACGCCGGTAAAGCGTTCATAATGGCCAAGATCCAGATCGGTTTCGGCCCCGTCATCGGTGACAAACACCTCGCCATGTTCAAAGGGCGACATGGTGCCGGGATCAACGTTCAAATACGGGTCAAGTTTGCGCAAACGCACCGAATAGCCGCGTGCTTGCAGCAATGCGCCAAGCGCGGCTGATGCCAACCCTTTGCCCAAAGACGAAACCACACCACCGGTAATAAATATATAACGTGCCATTTGGCCCCCGTGAGAATCAATTTATATGAGAGCCCGCCTGCGCAGAATCTGCTGTATCACGGGATTTGATTATTACAGAACCCATGGGCATGGCGCAAGGGTTCCGCAACGATATATTGTGGAATATTTGGCAGAACACCCCAAGTCATGGTAAGAAAGCTGTGGAATTGAAAGACGATGAAATGGGGAATAATGCTGAAATTGATCACTTTTCCAC
>JALSGU010000327.1 GCA_026982575.1 Paracoccaceae bacterium
TACTGTGGGCGGGAAAAATGTCTGATAAAATCAAATTCAGTCTCGACGGGGTGCAGGTTTCGGCGCTGCCCAATGAAAGCATCTGGGATGTGGCCAAGCGCACCGGCACCGATATTCCCCATCTTTGCCACTCGGCCCAGCCCGGATACCGTAGCGACGGTAATTGCCGCGCCTGTATGGTTGAGATTGATGAAGAACGGGTGCTGGCCGCCAGCTGTGTGCGTCAACCAACCGAAGGTATGGTGGTTAAATCCCAATCTGCACGGGCAAAATCGGCGCGCAAAATGGTGATTGAAATGCTGGTCACAGATCAGCCAGAGCGTGAAAATGCCCATGACCGTTCCGCACATTTCTGGGATATGGCCGAGGCGGTGGAGCTGTTAGAAAGCCGTTTGCCAAAATGCGAAACCTTGCCCTTGCTGGATGCCAGCCATGTGGCAATGCGGGTTAATCTCGATGCCTGTATCCATTGCAACCTGTGTGTGCAGGCCTGCCGCGAGGTTCAGGTGAATGATGTGATCGGCATGTCGGGGCGGGGGCGCAATGCGCAAATCACCTTTGATATTCGAGACCCGATGGGAGCATCAACATGCGTGGCCTGCGGCGAATGTGTGCAGGCCTGCCCGACAGGCGCGTTAATGCCCGCCAGTGCCGTTGATGATGCAGAACACGGCGATAGCAAAGATTATGACCGCGAGGTAAAAACAGTTTGTCCTTATTGCGGGGTTGGATGTCAGCTTTCGATCAAGATCAAAGACGATAAAATCGCTTGGGTGGATGGCGTAGATGGCCCTGCCAACCAACAGAGATTATGTGTCAAAGGCCGGTTTGGCATGGATTACATCAGCCACCCGCACCGGCTGACCAAACCCTTGATCCGGCTGGAAGGTGCCCCAAAAGGCCTGAACGTTGACCCCGAAAACCCGTTCACCCATTTTCGCGAAGCCACATGGGAAGAAGCGCTGGATGTGGCCGCTGGCGGTTTGGCAAAACTGCGCGATACAAAAGGCGGTAAATCCGTGGCCGGTTTTGGGTCGGCCAAATGTTCCAATGAAGAAGCATATCTGTTTCAAAAACTGATCCGTGCCGGATTTGGCCATAATAATGTTGACCATTGCACGCGGCTTTGCCATGCCAGCTCGGTCGCGGCATTGATGGAAAATGTCGGGTCAGCGGCGGTTACGGCCACCTTTAACCAGATCGAAAATGCCGATTGTGCCATTATTATCGGATCAAACG
>JALSGU010000328.1 GCA_026982575.1 Paracoccaceae bacterium
CCGCCGGTTTTGATCACCTCGGCATAGACGCCAAAATCGCTATGGCCCCAGTTGTTTTCTAAAATATCCAGCGTGGCCACATCTTGCGTGCCGGTAAGCGGATTGGCGGTGGTGGCCATACAGCGGGTGATATGTTCACGGATCACCACATGGGCCAAACCGATACGCATGGTTTTCCCGATCCAGCTGCGTTCTTCCCATGCATCCACCCCGTCCAGCCAGATATTGCCGCGAAACCGTTCGGGCGCCATCGGTTGGCCGGCTTTGTCAGATAATTCCTGCAAGGATGCGAGGTTCAACACCGAGATAAAAGGATGGTCCCTATCGGTCATGCCCTGCGTTGGGGCCTTGATCAGCGCCGCTGGCTGCGCGCGGTTATCGGGCACAAATTGTGATAGCCACGCAATAAACCCCGCATGTTCATCGGTATTTTCGGGGTTAAATTGAAACGGCGGATGATCAGGGTGTTTTAACACCATCATATCGCCAGCTGCAAACTGGCTGATGGATATCGCCTGCAATTCCGGTGCTTTGGCGCCGCGAATAAAATTGCCGCACCGCACCCATTCAGGGGCGTCGATATCAAACTTCGAGGCCTCATGCATCACCGCATACATGCGGTCATGCAGCAGGGTTTCCCCTGCCACAAGCTGCACAAAATCAAGACTTGTGCGACCGACCGCCTTTATAGGATGGCAAAATATATGTTCGACCGAAGGCATGCATCATTCCGCCTTGTCGGTTTTTTTCTTAAAGCTGGAAATGATGTTGCCAAACACATCCGGCTTTACGCCCTGGGTGCGCATGATCAGATATTGCTGGATAAAGGTGATGGTGTTGTTGGCCACCCAGTAAATCACCAGACCCACGGCAAAATTGCCCAGCATGAACATAAACACCCATGGCATCCATGCAAAAATCATCGCCTGGGTTTTGTCGGTGGGGGCCGGGTTCAGCTTTTGCTGCATCCACATTGTAACGCCCATCAAGATCGGGAATACCCCGATTGACAGCAATGCAGGCGCCCATGACACATCATAAGGCAACAACCCGAACAGGTTGATCCAGCTGGAACTATCGGGTTCCGACAGGTCTTTGACCCAACCGAAAAACGGTGCATGGCGCATCTCGATCGTGACAAACAGCACCTTGTAAAGCGCAAAGAAAATCGGAATTTGCAGCAGGATAGGCAAACAGCCGGCGGCCGGATTAACCTTTTCATCCTTATACAGCTTCATCATGTCTTTTTGCATTTGCTGTTTGTCGTCGCCGTTGCGCTCTTTCAGCTTGGCCATTTCCGGTTGCAGCTTTTTCATCTTGGCCATTGAAACCGCAGATTTATATGCCAGCGGAAACAGCGCCAGCTTAACCACCAGCGTCAAGCCAATGATCGCCACACCCATATTGCCGACAATGCCGTGAATATACGACAGCAACCATTGCATCGGTTTGGTCAGAAAATAGAACCATCCCCAATCAACCGAATCAACAAAATTTTCGATGTTACGTTCGTTTTGATAGGCGCGGATGGTATCCACCACCTTTGCCCCTGCAAACAACGATGTTTTGATCTGCGTGGTCTGGCCCGCGGGCACCACCATCGGGGGGATGCGCATATCAATGCGATAAGTATTTTGCGCGGTGGTATATTTGGCCACAGACTGAAACGGCTGTCCGGCTTGCGGGATCAGGGTTGTCATCCAGTATTTATCGGTAAACCCGATCCAGCCGTTTTCCTTCACTGAAACAATATCGACATTGCCCTCGGGTGACATGTCGAATTCCGGCATTTTGTCGTAATCGATTTCCTCGATCTCGCCATCTTGCGCGCGCACAACGCCCTCGTGCAGCAGATAAAACCCGATAGTATCCGGTTCGCCGTGCCGTGCGATCAACCCGTAAGGGGCAAAAGACTGGTCAACGCCGGAATTGTTTTCAACCGATTGGGTGATGTCGAACATATAATGGTCATCCACCGAAATGGTGCGGCGAAAGACCAAACCGTTTTCGCTTTCCCATTTCAGGGTAATTGGTGTGGTTTCGGTTAACACATCCCCTGATTCAAGGCTCCAGACAGTATTGGCGCCGGGCACATTGGGAATGTTTTCCGCAGTGGTTGGCGCCCAGCCCCACAAAGCATAATAAGGGTCGGGTGCATTGGCAGGCGAAAGCAGGGTAACCTTTTTGCTATCATCCCCCAGTTCAACATTATAATCCAGCAAATGCAGATCATCAATGCGCCCGCCGGTCAGGGAAATAGACCCCGAAAGCCCGTCGGTGCGAATTTCAATGCGGTCGGTGGTGTCCAATGCGGTATCGCGGGTTTCGGCAACCAGCTCGCCCAGGTCTGGCAAGGCGGCGGCTTCGCTGCCTGCCAATGGAACCGCGGTGTTGTCAGCCGCAACAACCGGCACGGATACGCCGTCAATAATTACGGTTTCACCGGATAAATCCTCAACCGGCGGGGTTGGAAACAGAACAAACCAGCCCAGCATGACAAGCATGCTGAGCGCGATGGCAAGAATCATATTTTTGTTTTGGTCGTCCATGGGATGCTCTGCTCTTGGGTAAGAATTGTCTCAGGGGTTTCAACAGCCAAAGCCCCCAAAGGTCAAGGGTTTTTGGGGTTTTGGGCCGGTTTTGTGATGTTTCGGGTCAGGGATTTGAAATCAAACATATTCGGGTCCAGCAGATGGCTGGGGTTGCCATTGGTCAATGCCTTGAAAATCACGTTGCGCCGCCCCGGCGAATTGGCCTCCCAGCCATCCAGCATGCGCTTGATCTGCTGGCGTTGCAGCCCGTCTTGGGAACCACAAAGATCACAGGGAATGATCGGATATTCCAGGTCACGGGCGAATTTTTCGCAATCGGCCTCGGCCACATGGGCCAAGGGGCGATAGACATATAAATCGCCCTCGTCATTCACCAGTTTGGCCGGCATAGAGGCCAATTTGCCGCCATGAAACAGGTTCATGAAAAACGTTTCCAGCATGTCGTCGCGGTGATGCCCCAACACCACAGCCGAACAGCCTTCTTCGCGGGCAATACGATAAAGATTACCCCGCCTAAGGCGCGAACACATGGCGCAATACGTCCGCCCTGCAGGCACCTTTGATTTCACAATCGAATAGGTATCCTGATATTCGATCCGGTGGGGTATTTTCATGACCTCCAGAAATTCGGGCAATACGGTTTGGGGAAACCCCGGCTGGCCCTGATCAAGATTACACGCCAGAATTTCAACGGGCAAAAGGCCCCGCCATTGCAGCTCGGTCAGGGCGGCTAACAGGGTATAACTGTCCTTGCCACCGGACAGGCACACCAGCCAGCGCGCGCCGCGTTCAACCATGCCGTAAGCCTCAATCGCCTCGCGGGTTTGGCGAATGATACGTTTGCGCAGTTTTTTGAAACTGGTAGAGGATGGCGCGCCATCAAAAAGCGGGTGTATATCGGAGTTATCAAGCATAGGGCCGGACATAGCCCAAACCATTGTCGGGAACAAGAGAGCAAGCTCTCCCGCGCTGCGCTGCCGCATGGCCTCGCTGCGTTCGCAGCATTAGGCAATTGGTTAACCTTTGGTGGTATTTTCCAAACCCTGCCAGATGAGACCGGTTTGGAGATATGCCAAGCTGGCCGAACGGGAAATTCGCGTCGGGCATGAAATTAACCTGAGCGGTTCAAACCGCTCAACCCTGTGTAGCTTGAATGCTCGCAGCGCATGACCGCCTTGGATACTTAGCAGCAAGGCATTAACCGACGCGAACCCCGTTATCTGGTGCTGTCATTTCCCGTGCAGCAAAGACAATGAGACCTCAAAAAGGCGCAGCCAATGGCTGACCGCCAAATTCCGCGTGAAAAAACCACATTTCTTTGTTGCCTAAAAACTCCGGGGTGAATTGCCGAATGGCAAGAGGGACCGCGCCCCTACTTCTTTTTATCATCCTTGTCCGGCACCGGATCATACCCGTCAGACCCGAACGGATGGCACCGCCCGATGCGTTTTGCCGCCAAATAACTGCCCTTGAACGCCCCGTGTTTTTCCAAAGCTTCCATCGCATAAGCGCTGCATGTGGGCTGATACCGGCAAGACCGCCCCACCCAGGGCGAGCCAACCAGCCGATAGGCCCGCACCGGCAGCGATACAATATAGGCAAGCGGTGTCATTTTTTTGGCTTTCTGGGTTGGTGAATTTTATCAATCGCGGTTTCAAGGTCTTGCAGCATTACCTGATAATTCCGCGTAGCGGTTTCAACCCGCCGTCCGATCAACACATAATCCCAGCCGGATTTCCCTTGAGCAGAAATCACCGCCCGCGCAATTTCCCGCAACCGGCGTTTGGCACGGTTGCGTGCCACGGCATTGCCGACTTTTTTGGAACAGGTATAGCCGATGCGAATATCCGTATCAGCCGGTTCATCAGCCCTGCGTTGGCGCGCTTGCAAAATAAACCCCGGCATGGCTTGGCGTTTGGCCCGTGCGGCCAGCAAAAAATCGCTGCGTTTGCGCAGGGTAGATACAGAAAATGACACCGCCGGAACACCAATTCCGGCGACCTGTATTTCAGGAGCCTGTGGCGTTTCCGGCGGTGTCATAAAATTTGTGCCTGTTAAGCTGGGTTTTACGCCGACAATTCCTTGCGGCCCTGCGCACGACGGCGGTTCAGGATTTTGCGGCCGTTTTTGGTGGCCATGCGCGAACGGAATCCGTGGCGGCGTTTGCGAACAAGATTGCTCGGCTGGAATGTGCGTTTCATATCATGTCTCCTAGCGTGCCGCGAAAACAAAGATTCGCAGCCAGAAATTCTTCAAGCCGTTCAATAGGCCCCGCCGCAGGGGAAGTCAATTCGACAGGCCCAAAAAATCAAATAAATATTTGTCGCGATCCCCCCGGGTTTTTGGCCTGCAAGCCGTTGCGTAACAGGTTTTGCAATGCTGCCCGATCAGGCCTTTGCGGAATTCAAATTACTGTGGTGCAACAGCAAAAAATGCAAAACCAAAAGGAAATGTAACATTACAGCTCCGGATCGTGCCAAATTGAAATATTAAAGCACATCCGTTCAATGCCCCGTGAAGGGGCTTTCACAGGCTGATACAAAAGCGCAAATAGGGTTCAGGTAAAGATTCGGAGCAAAACATGACACCCATAGAAACCGGCGCCAACGGCAATTCGGTAAAACGGCTGATCCCCGTAATTGTGATTGCACTTGCTGCCGTCATCGGTTTTTTCACCCTGCGCGATTATCTGGGGTTCGAGGCCTTGCGCGATAATCGGGCGGCATTGTTATTGTGGCGAGACAGCAATTTTGTTTTTGCAGCTATCGGGTTTATCGCGATCTATATTGTCATTGTGGCGTTTTCCTTGCCGGGTGCGGCAATTACCTCATTAACCGGGGGGTTTTTATTCGGGCTGTTTCCGGGGGTGTTGTTTAACATGACAGGGGCAACCATCGGCGCGGTGCTGATCTTTTTGGCAGCGCGGTTCGGGTTTGGCGAACGGTTGTCGGCCAGAATGGATAATGCCGGCGGCCTGACCGGAAAAATCAAAGCAGGGCTGGCCGAAAACGAGATCAGCTTTTTGCTGCTGATGCGCCTTGTTCCGGCTTTTCCGTTTTTTGTCGCCAATCTGGTTCCGGCACTGGTTGGCACCAGCCTGCTGCGGTTTGCATGGACCACCTTTATCGGCATCATTCCCGGTGCGCTGGTTTATACTTGGGTTGGTTCCGGTCTTGGCGAAGTATTTGCACGCGGCGAAACCCCGAATCTGGGTATTATATTTGAATGGCAAATTCTGGGGCCGATACTGGCGCTTTGCGCCTTGTCTATCTTGCCGATTATCCTGAAAAAATTCCGCAGGTCTACTTTATGAAAACCATCAAAACCGATCTGTGCATCATAGGCGCAGGCTCCGGCGGGTTATCCACCGCAGCGGGCGCTGTGCAAATGGGCGCCAGCGTGGTGCTGCTGGAGGGTGCCAAAATGGGCGGAGACTGCCTGAATTATGGTTGCGTGCCGTCCAAAGCATTGCTGGCCGCCGCCAAACACGCCCACGCCATGACAACCGGCGCGCCGTTCGGGGTGACGCCGGTTAAGGCCTCGGTGGATTACGCTGCTGCCAAAGCCCATGTCGCATCGGTGATTGCAGGCATTGAGCCGCATGATTCTGTAGAAAGGTTCGAACAGCTTGGCGTCAATGTCATATCCGAATATGGCCACTTTATTTCCCCGCGCGAGGTTCAGGCGGGCGATACCATCATCAAGGCCCGTCGTTTTGTTATTGCTACCGGCTCCAGTCCGTTTGTTCCGGAAATCCCCGGTCTTGATACCGTGCGCTATTATACCAACGAAGATATTTTCCAGCTGACCGAAAAGCCCGACCATCTGATCATCATCGGCGGTGGCCCGATCGGCATGGAAATGGCGCAGGCCCATCACCGGCTGGGCTGCAAAGTAACCGTGCTGGAAGGCGCAAAAGCGCTGGGAAAAGACGACCCCGAGCTGGCAGCAATCGCGCTGGAACGTATTCGCGCCGAGGGTGTAGAAATTATTGAAGGCGCTATGGCCTCGGAAATTTCAGCCAAAGAAGGCGTGACTG
Source organism: Paracoccaceae bacterium (assembly GCA_026982575.1). Lineage (GTDB taxonomy): Bacteria > Pseudomonadota > Alphaproteobacteria > Rhodobacterales > Rhodobacteraceae > UBA3077. Next base: position 6,592 of record JALSGU010000328.1, read on the forward strand.
TTACCACCAAAGACGGGCAGGTTTTTACCGGCTCACATCTGTTGATGGCGGTGGGCCGAAAACCGAATATTGACCGCCTTGACCTTGAAAAAACCGGCATTGATTTTACCCGCAACGGTATCACCGTTGGGGCAAACCTTAAAACCTCGAATAAGCGGGTTTATGCAATTGGCGATGTATCCGGCGGGCTGCAATTTACCCATATGGCCGGATACCACGCAGGGGTTATCCTTAAATCGGCTCTGTTTGGCCTGCGCTCGAAATCCTCCAACGCCCATATTCCTTGGGCTACATATACCGATCCGGAGATCGCCCAAGTAGGCCTGACCGAGGCCGAAGCCACGGCAAAACACGGCGCTGCCGTTGAAGTTTTACGCTTTAACTATGCCGATAATGATCGCGCGCGGGCCGAACTGCAAACCACCGGCCTGATCAAGGTAATGGTGCTAAAGGGCCGCCCCGTTGGCGTTTCTATTGTTGGCACACAAGCAGGCGAACACATTTCCCTGTGGTCCATGGTTATTGCCAACCGGTTGAAAATCGGCGCGGTGGCAGCGATGGTTTCGCCATACCCGACGATTTCGGAAATCAGCAAACGCGTGGCTGGTTCCTATTATACACCGCGCCTGTTCCAATCGGACCGGCTTAAGAAATTTGTGCGTTTTGTGCAGCGGTTTTGACAGCTTGTAACCTATTTTGGCTCGGCCTAATAATGGGGTAATTATAAAATCGGGGAGACCGATGTTTTTCAATTCGCTATCCGGTCGGTTTTTGCTGCTGACCATTGTGTTTGTCATGCTGGCCGAGGTGTTCATTTTTGTGCCCTCGGTCGCACGGTTTCGCGTGGATTATCTGCAAAAACGGCTGGAGCTGGCGCAGCTCGCATCTTTGGCATTGCTGGCTACCCCTGATGATATGATCACACAAGAACTGGCGGATGAATTGCTGGAAAACGCCGAGGTGCTGAACATCGTGCTGCGCCGCAATGAAATGCGCGAACTGATCCTTACAAAACCGTTAAGCGCATCTATTTCCACCACATTTGATCTGCGTGATGCCAGTGCATTTACGCTGATCCGCGATGCTTTGGCCGGTTTTGCCCCTGCGGGTGATAAAATTGTGCGGGTGATCGGCCGGCCGGTCAAAGGCGCGGGGCTGGAAATCGAAACCACGCTTTATCTGGAACCGCTGCGCTATGCGATGATTGAATATGGCCGGAATATTTTCTTTTTGTCGTTGTTTATTTCGGTATTTAGCTCGGCCATGCTGTTTTTTGCGGTGCGCCGGCTTTTGGTGCGGCCCATTCGCCGGTTGGTGGGTAATATGACCCGATACCAAGACAACCCCGAAGACGCCACGCGGGTGATCAAACCCGATAGCAAGGTGATCGAACTGCGCGCCGCCCAAGATGCATTACTTGATCTGCAAACCCAGCTCACCGCGCATCTGAAGCAAAAAGAACGGCTGGCCCAGTTGGGCGAGGCCGTGGCCAAGATCAACCATGATCTGCGCAATGTGTTAACCACAACCCAGCTTTTGACCGACCGGATAGAAATGGTCGAAGATCCGGTTGTGGCGCGCATTGCCCCCAAGCTAATGAAATCGCTGGACCGTGCCATTGCCCTTTGCGAAACCACATTAAGTTTTGGCAAAGCCGAAGAGCCGGCACCTGAAATCAAACAGTTTCCTTTGGCAGAACTGATCCACGAAGTGATCGAAGGCGAAGGTCTGCGGCTGAAGAATGGTGAAATTACATTCGGTATGGAAATTGACGACGGGATGATTGTTGCGGCAGATCGCGAACAAATGTTCCGCGTGATCGGTAATCTGGTTGGCAATGCACGTCAGGCGATTTTGGTCAGCGGGCAGGGCGGTGATATTACGATAAAGGCAAAAGCAACGGATGCGGGTACTGAAATTCTGATCTGTGATACCGGCCCCGGCATTCCCGAACGCGCACAAGAAAAACTGTTCCAGCCGTTTCAGGGGTCAGTCCGCAAGGGTGGTACAGGGCTTGGCCTTGCGATTGCGGCGGAAATCGTGCGCGGCCATGGCGGTAGCCTGACACTTGCGGAAACATCTATGCTCGGCACAAGTTTCCGGATTTTTCTGCCGGATCAAAGCAAGTCAGAATAATCGCTTTCCCCCCTTGCAACTCGGCACTGGCAAAGATAGATAATGCCGCGGAAGCACCCGTAGCTCAGCTGGATAGAGTACCTGACTACGAATCAGGGGGTCGCACGTTCGAATCGTGCCGGGTGCACCATTTCACA
>JALSGU010000329.1 GCA_026982575.1 Paracoccaceae bacterium
TCGGCTTCGGCGCGGAGATCGGCATTGCCACCGGGCGTATCCATGCCCGCGGCCCGGTGGGGCTGGAGCAGCTCACCACCTTCAAGTATCAGGTGCGCGGCAACGGCCAGACGCGCCCGGCGTGAGCCGGTGCTCACCCACCATGACAATTTTTCAGCCATGTGATACCGGGCCTTTACCTGTTGTGCCTCATTCTTGATGCACGCCTTGAGTGTGTGCGGCAAGATGGGGAGAGCAGCATGGGCAGGCAGGAAATGCAGGATATGCTGCCGGATGAGCGCATCGTGCGGCAGTGGGTCCGGCACACGGAAAAGATACGCCAGCAGGTTCGCGAGTCTGCCGGGCGTATGGGTGATGAGCCTGCCTTGCGCATCGTGTTGCAGGCTCGCGATGTATCACGCTTCCTGACCGTTTCCGATGGAGATGGCTTTGTTGCAATGGGTTTGCGGTTCCGGCTGCTGGGTATGGATGCACCGGAGATCGGGCAGACCTGCGAGGATGCCGAAAGGGGGACATGGCCCTGCGGAGAACGTGCGCGCTGGAGATTGTTCGAGCTGTTGTCTGGACGCAGGCTGGAACTGCTGGTGCATGGGGTGGACTGCTATGGCCGCCTGTTGTGCATCTGCCTTGCTGATGGCGAGGATGTTGCGGAAGTGATGGTGCGGGAAGGGCTGGCTGTCTGCTACCGCTCCGAACAGTATCGCGCGGCGCAGCTACAGGCCATTCGCCAGCGCAGGGGGATGTGGCGTGGCAGCTTCGAGGAGCCGGTATCGTGGCGGCGTGCCAACAGGCATGGCGGCGCGCAGGGCGAGGCACGCAGCAGGCTTGAAGGCATTGAACGTCGTGTCAGAAAGGTATCGCGAAAGGGACCATGGGACAGAAAGCCGGCACCGGTAGCGGAAAGCAAGGTTGTGTGGTTGCATGACAAGCGGCAACCCCCTGCCAGGCATGGTCAAAACAGGGTGCTTGACAAAAAGTGCAATGACAAGGTGATTGCATTGAACAGCTCCGGCAGCGGGCACGGTTGGCAGCAATTGCGCAAGGCGCTGCGCTCCTTGCTGGAGCGCATGAGGGGATGATGCCGAGGTGTGCCGGTCAGTGGCGCATCACGAGCCGCAGGAGCCGTCGCCGGTCAGGTAGCCGATGATGCAATACCTGTCCAGGAAGCGGCGCACGGGGCCCTTGTAGCCTTGCACCTGCAGCTCGTCCTGCTTCTGCAGCTCCTGCACCATG
>JALSGU010000330.1 GCA_026982575.1 Paracoccaceae bacterium
GGCGCCGCAGCTTGGGCCGGACAGCGGCATATGAATATGGAATCGATTTATGAATACGGTTCCCGGGCTGGTTTTTGGCGATTGCACCGTATGTTTACGGCGCGCGACATTCCGGTTACGGTTTTTGGCGTAGCCATGGCGCTGGCGCGCAACCCCGATGCGGTAAGCGCCATGAAAGATGCCAATTGGGAAATTGCCAGCCATGGTTATAAATGGATTGACTATAAGGACGTGCCGATTGAGCTGGAGCGCAAACATATTGCCAAAGCCATTGAAATTCATACAGAAATCACCGGCCAAATCCCCAAGGGCATGTATCAGGGACGATCATCCGAAAACACCCATGCCCTGACCATGGAGGCCGGATTTGAATATTCGGCAGACAGCTATGCGGATGAGCTGCCTTATTATGTTGATGGTCCCGAAAAACCGTTTTTGATGGTGCCCTATACGCTGGATGCCAATGATATGCGCTTTGCCTCGCCCCAAGGATTTAATTGTGGTGATCAGTTTTTTACCTATCTGAAAGACAGTTTTGATGTGCTCTATACCGAGGGCGGGCGCATGATGTCGGTGGGCTTGCATTGTCGGCTGGTTGGTCGGCCCGGGCGCGCGGCGGCGTTATTGCGGTTTCTGGATTATGTGCAAGGGCATGATGCGGTCTGGTGCGCCACGCGGCTTGAAATTGCCAACCATTGGCGAAAGGAAAATCCGGCATGAAAAATTATGCAACACCCGCGCGGGGCCTGCCGGCGCAAGACGCCAAAATGGAAAGCACCGAGGTTTTTACAAATGCTTATACGGTTATTCCGCGCTCAACGATGACCGATATTGTTGCCAGCAATCTGCCGTTCTGGAACAAAACCCGTGCCTGGATTATTGCGCGGCCAATGACCGGATTTGCAGAAACATTTGCCCAATATATTGTTGAAATTTTGCCGGATGGAGGCAGCGACACACCCGAGCCGGACGTCTCGGCGCAGGCGGTATTGTTTGTTGTTGAAGGGCAGATAGACCTTTGGATCAATGATGATGCACACCAATTAAATGCAGGCGGGTATGCTTATATTCCCGCAGGGGCAAAATGGCGGATTAAAAATACCGGCAGTATTGCAGCGACCTTTCACTGGATCCGAAAAAGCTATGAAGCGGTTGACGGCATTGATGCACCCGATGCTTTTGTCACCAGTGATCAGGCGGTTACGCCAACCGAAATGCCCGATTGTGACGGGGTTTGGTCAACCACCCGTTTTGTCGATCCAAGCGATATGCGCCACGATATGCATGTCAATATTGTGACCTTCCAAAAGGGCGGGTTGATCCCGTTTCTTGAAACCCATGTGATGGAACACGGGCTTTATGTGCTGCAAGGCGAGGCGGATTATAAGCTGAATGAGGATTGGGTGCATGTGGTTGCCGGTGATTTTATGTGGCTGCGGGCATTCTGCCCGCAAGCCTGCATTGCCACCAGCGACGAACCCTTTCGATATTTGCTGTATAAAGACGTAAACCGGCATCCAAAGTTGAAATTATGATTATAGAACCCCTGACTGCGGCCGCCTTTGCGCCCTTTGGCGATATTATCGAGGCCGATCCGACATCGGCTGTTGAAATTAATAACGGATTCACCACGCGGTTTCATCAGCTTGCCACCGTGCAATCCGACCAAGATGTTATCTTGTCAATTTTTCGGGGTCGCATACGCCCGTTGGAAGTGGCAATGCTTGAATGCCACCCGCTCGGCTCTCAGGCATTTATGCCATTGAATGGGCAAGACTGGCTGGCGGTGGTTTCCAAAACCCCCGATGCGGCAGGGCTGCGGGTGTTTCATTGCCGCGGTGATCAAGGGGTGCAGTATCATGCGGGTGTGTGGCATCATCCGCTGCTGGTGTTGGGCAAAGATCAGGACTTTCTGGTGGTTGACCGCGCTGGCGAGGGGCCGAACCTTGAGGAAGTGTTTTTTGAAGCGGTAGAATTGCCCGCCATTTCTTGAGAATGGGTCTTGTCCCTAGTGTATTTTCCTAATGTTATAATTCCCCAGATTCAATGGTTTGCAAGCGATTGAACAGGCATCCGGGCGCTGGTCTGCCCCCTGCCCGGCAAGGTCTTGGCTGCGGTTTGCTTGCGGCTATAATCCACCGCTCAGGGCATTCGCCAAACAGTTGAAAGGAAAGGCAAACCCGGCAAAGATACAGTTACTAGCTGCTGCGTTGTTTGTGTTCTTCCAGCCTTGGCATAATTTCAACAAAATTGCAGGGACTATAACGATAATCAAGTTGATGCAGTAGAATTTCATCCCAGCCGTCTTTGCACGCGCCGGGAGATCCCGGTAAGGCAAATAGATAAGTGCCGCCCGCAACCCCCGCACAGGCGCGGGACTGGGTGACGGATGTTCCGATTTTGGGGAATGAAATCATGGTGAACAGGGTGCTAAACGCCTCGATTTCCTTTTCATACACATCGCGGTGGGCTTCAACGGTTATATCGCGCCCGGTCAGGCCGGTTCCGCCGGTTGAAATCACTACATCAACCCCGTCATCCGCAACCCATGCCCGCAATTGCTCGGCGACCTGATCACGTTCATCGCGAATGATTTTACGGTCGGCCAGCAGGTGGCCAGCATCGACAAGGCGTTTTACCAGCACATCACCGGATTTATCATCCGCCAGTTTGCGGGTATCGGAAACAGTTAATACCGCGATGCGAATGGGTATGAAGGCGCGTTTAGTCATTGATTATCCTTTCAGGCGGGCATCAAGGGCCAGTAAATCTGACCATGCCGCGCGTTTATTTAGCGGGTTTCGCAACAGGTTTGCCGGTGAAAACGTGGCAAGAGCCGGTATACCTGAAACATCACCCCATCGCCCGCGGGTATGTTTGATGCCTTTTTCAAACCCTAGCAAAACCTTGCTGGGCTGGCTTCCCGTTACCACCAGAAATTCCGGTTTTGCCAGTGCTATATGTCTGATCAGAAATGGCCGGAGCAGTCGGGTTTCGTCATCTGTCAGGTCGCGGTTCCGGGGGATTCTCCATGGGGACAGGCAGGTTGTATAAATTGCGTTTGGGCTGGTTTCTGCCTGCCGCGACAGGCCAATCGCCGCAAACATTTTATCAAACAAATCCCCGGCCTGACCAGAAAACGGGCGGCCACTGCGGTCTTCGTCCCGATCTGGGGTATCCCCGATAATCATCACCCGTGCGGCGGGGTTACCACCGGAAAACACCGTATTTCTGGCGCCTTTTTTCAGAACGCATCCGTCAAATGCCTGAACAGCTTGTTGCAGCATTTCAATATCGGTGCATGCCGCCGCAAGGCTTTCTGAAGCAGGGCCGGTTTCGGATTTTGCAGGCTGCGCGGGTTTGGCAATTACCGAGGCAGGTTTTTTTGCATAAGGCGCAATATCTGGCAGGTCATAACGGTTGATGCCGGTCTCGGCTATGGCTTCGGTTGCGCCCAATTCGCCCAGCCAGTCCAGAATTGCTATGTCCCGGAAATAATTGTCGCTTTGCACTGTTGAATCCATAGCACCTGAATACCCTCCCGTCAGGGTTTTGACCAGCACTAGCTGCTGAAATTTCAATTTTCGGTGACATAGCTCCGGTGCCGAATCAGCAAATAGGTCCCCAACACAAAACAGCTGATCCCGAGACCAAAAACAAACAGCAACGAAACATAACCGGCATCATAACTTGGATAAATGCCGGTGCGCATAATACCAACCACATGTACCAGTGGATTATACCACAATATTGCCTGAATTTGCTCTGGCATGCTTTCAAGCGTAAAAAACACGCCGGAAATCAGAAAAAGAGGCCGGTTGATCACCCCCCATATCCGCGCCCAGACCGGAAAGAACGAAAAAAGCACACAATTTAACGTGCCGCTGCCAAGCCCAAGCAGACAAGCCGCGGCAAGGCTTAGCAAAACCGCGCCAAAATTAATGCCGTTGGGCCAAGCATCAAAATAACCGATGCCAATGTAAACAATAACCCCGACAACCGTCAAAGTCAGCGCTGACAGGAAAAAACGGGCAAAAACCGCATCCAGCGGTGTGACGGCAGGGAATTGCATTAATGGCTTGTTAAACATAACCGCCGAAGATGTGGCGGTGGTGATTTCCGAATAGAAATAGAAAGGCACAAACCCCGACGCATAAAACAGCACAAAGCTGCTGCCAATTGGCGGTGTTTTAATGAATTGGCTAAATGCCAGTGACAATAATCCGATCATTGCAACCGGTTCTACTACTGCCCAGATATACCCGCCCCATGTGCGCCCGAACCGGGTGTTCATTTCACGGATGATCATGGCAACCAGAACCCGCAACGCCTGAAATCTGGGGCGATACCGGGTGTTGCCGGATAAATGATCCGGCGGGGCGGGGCGTGATTTGGCGGAAAAAAGGTTCATTTGGCATCCAATGTTGGTGCCGCAATCGAGATACCAGAATGGTTAAGAAAGCGTAAAAATGACATGTTAAAGCCCGATGTCAAAATTGCATTGATGCCGCCGCCGGTTAAAAAGCCCGGGCCACGCAAACGCCATATTCTGGTTGTTGGCAGTTTTATTATGATGTTTTTGCTGCCTTTGGTTGTGTCCATCACCTATTTATACGGGGTGTCGGCTGATCAATACCATTCACAAACCGCTTTTTCTGTCCGCTCCGAAGAATTTTCCAATCCGCTGGATGTATTGGGTGCCTTTACCCAAACCGGCAGTTCGACCGCCGCTGACAGCGACATTCTTAACGATTATATTCTAAGCCAGCCAATGGTCGAAGCGCTGGACGCAGAATTGGGGCTTAGGGAAATCTTTAACCGCTATCCCGATGATTTTGTGTTTTCGCTTGGCGAAGCCGTCGCAATCGAAGATCTTGTGCGATACTGGCAGCGGATGGTTTCGGTATCGGTAAACAGTTCTTCGGGTGTAATAGACTTGGAAGTAAAAGCATTTACCGCCGAGGACAGCCATTTGCTGGCACAGGCAATCATTGGCAAAAGCGTGGCGTTGATCAATGATCTGTCACTGATTGCTCGCGAAGACGCAACAAAGTTTGCCCGGGAAGATCTGGAAACTGCGGAAATCCGCCTGAAAGCTATTCGCCTGAATGTCCGAAATTTTCGCAATGCCGCGCAAATTATCGACCCCGAGGCCGATATCGCCAGCCAGATGGGGGTGCTTTCGGTGTTGGAAAACCGGCTTGCGGATGCCTTGGTCGAACGCGAGGTATTATTGTCTTATGCGGGGCCGAATGACCCGCGCGCAACACAAATGGATATCCGCATTCAGGCAATTCGCAGCCAGATTTCGGCTGAAAAAGGCAATATTGGCGCGCAAAACTCCGGCACTGACGGACGGCCCTTATCGGATGTGATTGGTGAATACGAGGAATTGCTGGTTGATCTGGAGTTTTCCCAGACCGCCTATACCGCAGCCTTGATTGCCGAGGAACAGGCCCGCGCCGAAGCACGCCGCAAAAGCCGGTATCTGGCCATTCATATTGCGCCTACTTTGTCGCAATCTCCGCAATATCCGCAACGGTTTGTAATGTCTTTGCTGGCGGCGGTTTTTTTGTTTGCGGCTTGGGCGGTATTGGTGTTGGTCGGGTATAATGTCCGGGACCGTCGTTAATGATTGAATTCAGGAATGTGTCAAAATCCTATCGCCTCAAGGGTAGCACAAAAGTTGTCATTGACCGGCTGAGCCTGAAACTGAAAAGTGGCCAGTCTCTGGGGCTTTTGGGGCGAAACGGCGCAGGCAAATCAACCCTGCTAAAAATGATTGGCGGCACTTTGCGCCCTGATCACGGCGAAATTCTGCGCAGCGGCAGCATCTCTTGGCCGCTTGGCTTTGCCGGCGGGTTTCATGCCGCTTTGACAGGCATTCAAAACACCAGATTTATCGCACGTATTTACGGGGTAGATACTGATACGCTGGTTGAGTTTGTCGAGGATTTTGCCGAACTCGGGGCGTTTCTGGATATGCCAGTGCAAACCTATTCCCAGGGCATGAAAGCACGGCTGGCATTCGGGGTTTCGATGGGGATCAATTTTGATTGCTATCTGGTTGATGAAATTACCGCCGTGGGTGACGCAATTTTCAAACGTAAATGCATGGCGGTTTTTGAACAACGGCTTGATAAATCGGATGTAATCATGGTGTCGCATTCCCCCCAAACGATCAAAGATTTTTGCACCTCGGCCGCAATTCTTGAAGCCGGAGAGCTGCATTATTTTGAAGATGTCAATGACGGGCTGGAAGTTTTTCGAAATTTGATGTCCCCATGAAAGCCCGGCTAAAACCCCGGCGGCGATCACGGCTGGCACCATTGCTGGTTGGGAAATCCTCGCCAACCGCATCGCTTTATTTTGAAAATGCCTGTCAGGGTTGGTTGCTGGACGGGAAGATTAAAAAGATTGCTTCAACAGTGTTTGCATCCGAAACAACCCAGCTGGTTTTTCGCCATGATGCCGGGGTTCCGGCGGGGTTTTCACGCCCCAGGACCGTTTATTTTATGGATGATTACTGGCACCCCGACCAAAACCTGCCATGGCAATACCGGCAAAAAACCAAATTTCTGGAACATCGTGCCGCACGGTTTTATATGCAATCCGCGGATTGGGTCGGGGTTAGCTCTGATGTTTTGCACGCGCAGTTACAGCAAGAATACCCCCATAAACCCACAGGGGTTTTGCACCCGTTCTGGTCAGAACCGCTGGCAGACCTAGACCATTTCAACCACCCAGCGCTAGACATATGTTTTCTGGGGGCGCGATCCCATGCCAGTGATTTAACTCTGATACTTCCGGCAATTCGTGCGGTTCTACACCAATTCCCCAAGGCAGAATTCACCCTGTCACAAACCCATAGATTGCCCGCCGATCTGGCGGTCCATAAGCGGGTTAACCGGATGCCGCAAATGGGCTGGCAGGATTATCGCAAATGGGTTGTTAAACAGCGGTTTCATGTTGCGCTTTATCCGCTGAAAAAGGGGCCGTTTAATGCGGCGCGCTCCACCAGCAAAATGACCGAGCACGCAATTGTCGGCGCCGCTTGCCTGTGTTCTGCCCATTGGAAAAACGGGGCTGACCGGAGCATTCCTGTCGGGGATAATCCAGCAGACTGGGTGCAAAAACTGTGCTGGATTGCTGCTGACAGGGGCGTGGCAAAACACATGGCACAGGTTAATAAAACTGTGGCATCGCAACAAAACCATCCCGAAACCCAACAGGCGGTTTGGCAAGACCTGCTTTTTCCAAAATAAAACCCGCCGCAGCGGGGTTTAAGAATTCAAAATATAAACTAGGGTCAGGACTCGTTAAATTCAAAATATGACGAAAGCAGCGATAGAGGTGGTCCTACTTTTTCGACCAGTCAGCAGCCAGCTCAAGATGGCAAAATTTGCGAAAACACAGATCTCGAAACAGCGTTTGGGCCAGATCTACATCGCTCGGGCGATACCAGATGCCGCGCGGGCTGGTGATAAAAAGGGCGGTTTGGGTGATGAACGGTTTTTGCATGGCCGGAGGTTAGCAAAATTACGGCATCAGGGGAATTTTTGAGCTATACAGATATCTTGGCCTATAATTTGACGGCCAGCTTTTTTGCACGCCTTGGCTCAACATGCCAGCAACAGGCAATTTCCCAAGCCAGCCGGGCGCTGGATATTATGGCCCCCTTATCCGCATCAAGATCAAAAACAGGGGTATCAACCCTGCATTCATCCCAATCTATCAGGGCAGGGGCTTGGCCATCCATCACCAGAATATTGGCTGACCCAAAATCGGCATGAACGGTGCAAGCCGTTACGTTTGGCAGTCTTTCCCATGCATCCCTGCATTTCTTTACGATTTCTTCTGGCATATTATCCAGATCAATATCGCCACTAACTGTTTGAAATAACAGCTCTTTGGCGCTTGCAAATGTCGGGCGCTGGATGTGGTTTTTGCCAAATTGGTGAAACTGGCAAAGCATAGGCATAAATTGCCGGATTTCAGATTGCCGCGCAGCGCGGCCTTGCAAAAACGGTTCCAGCGTCCAGCCGTTTTCCGACAGGTTCCCGTATCGGCTTTTGATCAAAGCCGGGATACGAAACCCTGCCCTTTGGGCAAATTCCTGAACCGGCCCCAACCATTTCAGCGCGGCATTAGACCGCCGCGTGGTTTTTGCAACAAAAAACCGGTCTGCCTGAACAACCTTGAAACACCGGTTTCGATGCCCGTCAGCCAATGGCCCGCAAATGTCAAACTTGCCCCACGGCAATAGGTTTTGTGCCTTAAGCAAGCCGCACCACCGCATCCCCCGCCTGCATATCGCCTTTGGCACGCTGAAATCGCAAATGCGCAAGGCCTGTGCCGTTTACAACCGTAAACAGGGTGCCAACCGGTTTGCCATCAGCGGTGATTTCCGTGCCTGTCGCTGGCACATCACCCGTCACGCTTACCTTGACCAAGCCTTTTTTCAGCTCTGTTTTATGTTTCATGCGCGCGGTAATTTCCTGCCCCACATAACAGCCTTTGCGAAAATCGACGCCGTTCAGGCGCTCGAACCCTGCTTCCAGAATATAGGTGCCATCCACCACCAGCTCCGCACCGGATTCTGGGATAATATGTTCGATTCGCAGCGCATTAAGCTCTGCCGGATCAAGCGGTGCAAACTTTGGCGCCTGCACCCCGTAAAACCGCCAGCCCATAGCAGCATCGCGCGGATCAGCAAGCGCACCACCGGGCAAATCGCCAAGGCCACGCCAGACATTTTCATCCGCCATTTCAATTTGCACATCGGCGCGCAAACGATACATGGTCAGTCGTTGCGCCAATG
>JALSGU010000331.1 GCA_026982575.1 Paracoccaceae bacterium
CAGGCGATCCATCTTAACAACTGGTCCGAAATCGGGCGACCACCTCTGTCGACAAAAATGAAGAAAAGAAAAAGATGGCTTCTGCTTTCTTTGATGCCAAGATTTCTGCCGACCGCAATGCTGAAGTGTCGTATAGAGATGTTGGAAAGGCCCTTGACCAAATGAGTGGGCCGCTAGAAAAGGCTGCTAAAATGTTCGTTAGAAAGTCCGGATAATTTCTTATAAACAGGAGCACCTCATGACCGCCTTTATCGACCCTGCCGAAATGGCCCGCATCACGGCGCGTATGTTGCTGGAAATCAAGGCAGTAAATTTTAATGTCGAAGCCCCCTATAAACTGGCTTCGGGCCTCGTTTCACCCAGCTATATTGATTGCCGTGAAATCATTTCATACCCGACCATCCGCTCAACCCTGATGGATTTTCTGGTCGCCAAAACCCAGCGCGAAGCAGGGTTCGAGGCATTCGATTCCGTCGCGGGTGGTGAAACCGGCGGCATCCCTTATGGCGCATGGATGGCTGATCGTATGGGCCTGCCGATGCAATATGTGCGTAAAAAACCAAAGGGTTACGGCAAAAATTCGCAAGTAGAGGGCGTGTTGCACAAAGGCCAGCGGGTGTTGCTGGCCGAAGATATGACCACTGACGGGGGGTCAAAAATCAAATTTGTCGATGCCATTCGTGCGGCGGGCGGGGTATGCAACCATACATCGCTGATTTTCTTTTACGATATTTTCCCCAACACCATAGAGAACCTTGCAGAACACAACATCACCTTGCACTACCTCGCCACATGGCACGATGTGCTGGCCGAGGCCAAAGCGGGTAATTATTTTGACACCAAAACCCTGAACGAGGTTGAAAAATTCTTTGCCGACCCGCTGGGTTGGTCGGCTGCACATGGCGGCATCGCCGAGGTTTCTAGGTAGACATAGCCGCCTTGCACCACGCATAAATTGCATCCGGTTCGGGGGGCAGTTGCTCTCCCAAACCATCCACAAAGCTCTCCAGCGCCGCACGGCTGCCTTTGCCAACGCCCACCAGCACCGGAATGTCGTGCTCCAGCGCGGTGCCGATCGCCTCGCAAAATCCGTGGCCCTCGGCCTCTTGTGGGCCGAACTTATTAAGCACAAACAGCCCTGCCCCCGCGATGCCGCTTTGCTCCACCTTCGCCACCGCCTCGGCAATGCCTGCGGGGTTCAACCGACAACCGCTGGAGCCTTCACCCA
>JALSGU010000332.1 GCA_026982575.1 Paracoccaceae bacterium
CCGTGTCAATCAGATCATCGCCATAGGTTGGCCAATCTGCATGCACCAGCATTTTCGGGCGTTCAGTGATATCGCCCCAAAGCTGCTCTGTTATATAAGGCATAATCGGGTGCAGCATGATCAGGCACTGATCAATCGCCCAAGCCATTGTCGCGCGGGTTTCGGCCACCACGGCGGGGTCTTCGGATTTGAACATCGGTTTGGCAAATTCGACATACCAATCGCACACCTTGCCCCAGATATGCGCATAAAGGCCCATGGACGCATCGGAAAAGCGATAGTTTTCCAATGCTTTATTTGTGCTTTTCAGCGCCCGCGCGGTTTCGCCGACGATCCATTTATTGACGGTTTGGGTCACAGATGACGGGTCAAAATCAGCGCTTGGTTTGCATTCGTTCATCTCGGCAAAGCGCGTGGCGTTCCACAGTTTGGTGCCAAAATTACGGTATCCCGTCAGGCGCGATTTGCTAAGCTTCAAATCCCGGCCCATCGCGGATAGCGTGAATCGCAGGGCATCGGTGCCGAATTCGTCGATCATTTCCAGCGGGTCAATGACGTTGCCGGTGGATTTTGACATTTTTTTACCAAATTCATCGCGCACCAGCGCGTGCACATAAACCGTGTCAAACGGCACTTTGTTAACCACGGCCAATTGCATCATCATCATGCGGGCCACCCAGAAAAAGATGATGTCAAAGCCGGTGATCAGGGTTGAGGTCGGGAAGTATTTCTGGAACTCCGGCGTTTCCTCGGGCCAGCCAAGGGTGCCGATGGGCCAGAGACCGGAGGAAAACCATGTGTCAAGGACGTCGGGGTCGCGGGACAGGAATGCATGTTGGCCAAATAGTGGGTCGTCAGTTCCTGAAAGCATCGCCGCATTCATAGCTTGCGTCTCTTTCGCTCTATTTCCCAGTTTGCCAAAATGTTTAGCAGCAAGAAAGTAGGCATCTTTTTCAGTCGCGGCACAATACTCCTTGCCATCTTCATCATACCAAACCGGAATCTGGTGTCCCCACCAGAGTTGCCGCGATATACACCACGGCTCGATGTTTTCCAGCCAGTGAAAATAAACCTTGCGGTCGCTTTCGGGCATGATCGTCACTTCGCCGGATTTCACCGCGTCAATCGCGGGTTGCACGATTTGTTTGGTGTCTACATACCACTGGTCGGTCAGCATCGGCTCGATGACTACTTTTGAGCGGTCGCCAAATGGCTGCATGATTTT
>JALSGU010000333.1 GCA_026982575.1 Paracoccaceae bacterium
ACCCTTCCCCAGCCAATTTACAGCCCCCAGGGGTACCCCCTCCGAGCCCTCCCCGGGAGGGGGAGGAGGGGCTAACACGAGGGCCCAGCCCGCGCGGAAAAATGGGCTGGGCCCCCACCTAGGGTTTCACGAAAATTCTATTTAAAGAAATATATACTATAGTGTATCTAACAACACAATGAGGGGTGGAGACAAGTGCGTGTGGCTAATGATGGGGAAAGCGGAGGTGTGTGGAAAGAGCTGTATGTGGAAATACTGTAGTACCCATAACGCCCAGATAAGAAAGGGTGGAGGCACAGTTCCCTGCACAGGCTGCGGAATAGGGGTAAAAACATCTCTAGCTCTATGCAAAAGCTGCGGTGCAGACTGTGCTCGTCTCAAAAGATGGAGAAATAGGCAGCGCATTATTAAGGCGGAATTTGTACGCCTAGTCAACGCTGGAATAGTGCAGGATCCACAATACCAGGCGTAGGCACGCTTCTCTATACTGTCTGCAGAATAGTGCAAGCATCCATAGCTCGCTGTAAGGATGTGGTTTATGTATAAACTAGGTTTATAAATGGAGATAGATATTATCTTTTTTAGCAGAAATTAGCGCTTAGTCGCCATTGAAATTTCCATTTAGAGACATGGTGTTTCATAATTTATTATTGAGGATATGTGTCATTAAACCAATATGGATGAAAACCTGGAGCAGTATGCGCATGAAGAAGATATAGAAGACCATGATGACTATGGAGACCCTGACTATGAAGACATAGCACAGTTCTTGGAAGATGAGTATGAAAAGAAGAACGCAGAAAGCCTATTCTTCTGGAAGACCCCATGGGTGATAGGGAACTTCTTGAGGGGATGGGAGATGGACGTGCCTCTAGACCATCTACTGGGAACTGATGTGATTAAATTCCTTAATGAAGTGAAGCCCATAATCCATGCCAAACTTGTGGAAGAGATCAAGGCTCTGGGATCTTTGAAGTTCCAACTGGCACTAAATGTCGAGTTCTGGAAGGGCATTCCTGATGGTTCTGAGGAGTACACAGACCCTGTTATACGGCATGTACAGGAGGCTCTTCTAAATGAAAATGAGATTGTGGAGGCTCTCGACCTGGCTTACCCACGTATCCTAGAGACTTTTGAGAAGTGGACCTACAAAGGTTCTGGGTGGATACTTAATCGGATAAAAAGACTCTGGCTGGATATTGCTTTATACAAACCATTTA
>JALSGU010000334.1 GCA_026982575.1 Paracoccaceae bacterium
ACTCCAGGATCTTGGTGACGACGCCGGCGCCCACGGTGCGGCCGCCCTCGCGGATCGCGAACCGGAGCCCCTCCTCCAAAGCAATCGGCTTGATCAGCTCCACCGTGAAGTTCACGTTGTCCCCGGGCATCACCATCTCCACGCCTTCGGGCAGCGTCACCACCCCGGTCACGTCCGTCGTCCGAAAGTAAAACTGCGGACGGTACCCCGAGAAAAACCCCGTGTGCCGCCCGCCCTCCTCCTTCGTCAGCACGTACACCTGGGCCTCGAACTTGGTGTGCGGGGTGATGCTCCCCGGAGCCGCCAGCACCTGGCCCCGTTCCACCTCGTCCCGGGCAATCCCGCGCAGCAGCGCGCCGATATTGTCCCCGGCAATCGCCTCCTTCAAGACCTTCCGGTGCATCTCAAGCCCCGTCACCACCGTCTTCTGGGTGGGACGCAGGCCCACGATCTCCACTTCCTCGCCTACGGTGAGCTTGCCCCGCTCCACTCGGCCGGTCGCTACCGTGCCCCGGCCGGTGATCGTAAACACGTCCTCCACCGGCATCAGGAAGGGCTTGTCAATCTCCCGCTGGGGCTCCGGAATGTACTCGTCCAAGGCGTCGAGCAGTTCCCAAATCTTATCCACCCACTCGTTCTCGCCGCGTTTGGTGTTCGGGTTCTCGTGCAAAACCTCCAGCGCCTTCAGCGCCGAGCCCCGGATCACCGGAACCTCGTCCCCGGGGAACTCGTACTGGTTCAGAAGGTCCCGCACCTCCATCTCCACGAGCTCGAGAAGCTCCTCGTCGTCCACCATGTCGATCTTGTTCATGAACACGACGATGTAGGGAACCCCCACCTGGCGGGCAAGCAGAATGTGCTCCCGAGTCTGGGGCATGGGACCATCCGCCGCCGAGACCACGAGGATCGCGCCGTCCATCTGCGCCGCCCCCGTGATCATGTTCTTCACGTAGTCCGCGTGCCCCGGGCAGTCCACGTGCGAGTAGTGCCGCTTCGCCGTCTCGTACTCCACGTGGGCCGTGTTGATCGTGATCCCGCGAGCCTTCTCCTCCGGCGCTTTGTCAATCTGATCGTAGTCCGCTACCTCGACGTTCGGGTTCTCCGCCGCCGCCGCAAACGTGATCGCCGCCGTAAGCGTCGTCTTCCCGTGGTCCACGTGGCCAATCGTCCCTACGTTCACGTGCGGCTTCGTGCGTTTGAATTCCTCTTTCGCCAT
>JALSGU010000335.1 GCA_026982575.1 Paracoccaceae bacterium
AGCGTGTTTGATTGCGCCAATGCTTGTGGCAAAACCGGCAAGCGGTATCTGTCGGTGGACAGTCATATTAAAATCATGGCCGCGGCCCAAAGCTTTATTTCCGGTGCCATTTCTAAAACCATCAACATGCCCAATGATGCCACGATTGAAGATTGCAAAGCCGCCTATGAAACCAGCTGGGCGCTGGGGATCAAAGCCAACGCATTGTATCGCGATGGTTCCAAGCTAAGCCAGCCATTATCATCGGCATTGATTGATGACGATGATCTTGAAGAGGCGCTTGAAAACGCCGAAGGATCTGACAAAGCCGTGGTTCTGGCCGAGAAAATCGTGGAAAAAATAGTGGTGCGCGAAGTGGCACGAGGCCGTGAAAAATTGCCGCAACGGCGCAAAGGCTATACCCAGAAAGCCATTGTTGGCGGGCACAAAGTATATCTGCGTACCGGCGAATATAAAGACGGCACTCTGGGCGAGATTTTCATCGATATGCACAAAGAAGGCGCTGCATTCCGTGCCATGATGAACAATTTTGCCATCGCCATTTCGGTGGGGTTGCAATACGGCGTGCCGCTTGATGAATATGTCGATGCGTTTACCTTTACGCGTTTTGATCCGGCGGGAATGGTGCAGGGCAATGACAGCATCAAATCGGCCACATCAATCATTGACTATATTTTCCGTGAATTGGCGATTTCCTATCTGGATCGCACCGATCTGGCCCATATCAAACCCGAAGGCGAAAGCTTTGACAGTTTGGGGCGCGGCGAAGAAGAGGGCAAAGCCAATGTTGGCGCGCCGTCAGACAGTGCTGCCAATTCACTGGATATGATCAGGCAACTATCCTCAACCGGATATTTACGCAGCAGATTACCCCAGGGTATCAGCGGGTTATCGGCTGATCTTGAAGTTACAACAACAACCGAAACCGCAACAATCGCGGTGATGGATGATCGCACCAAAGCAAAGATGCAAGGCTATGAGGGTGACCCTTGTGGCGAATGCGGCAACTTTACTTTGGTGCGCAACGGAACCTGCATGAAGTGCAACACCTGTGGGGGAACCTCTGGGTGTAGCTAAAGAATTGAAGATAGTTTGGGCCTGAAGCTGTAACTTCAGGCCCTGGCTCAACCCGCACAATAGATCACTCTGCGGGAGAACTAAGTCATTCCCGTTTGGGTTCGACATAAAGTAG
>JALSGU010000336.1 GCA_026982575.1 Paracoccaceae bacterium
ATCTTTTGAATATCAGTCACTTAAAAATGCTTTCACTTCTGCCAATTCGGGAATGGCGGTTGCTGCACCCATGCGGGTGATTTGGATGCTGCTTGCGGCAGCAGCGCGGCGCAGGGCCGGTTTGGGGACCATACCAGCATCAATTCCGGCCAGAAAATACCCCAGATAAGTATCGCCCGCGCCGGTGGTATCAACCGGATTTACCGGAAATACATCTTGTTCAAACACCACACCGGAATCCCGATACCAGATGCCTTTTGCACCCTTGGTGACCAGCAGTTTTTCAACCTTGTCTCCCATAGATGAAAGCGCTTTGGCCTCGACCTCGTTCACGGCGATTAGATCAACCTTGTCAATCAGTTCTGCCACTGCATCTGTTTCAAACGGTGCTGCCGCATAAGCGATTTTCATGCCTTTTTCGCGGGCAATTCCGGCGGCAAACCCCCCGAGGCTGGTTTCATTTTGCAACAGCAACCAATCCCCCGCCACAGCGGTTTCAAGCGCTTTTGTAACCCGCTGTTCCCGCAAGGCCAAATTGGCCCCCGAATAAAGCACAATCGAATTTTCGCCAGCATCATCCACATAAATTACCGCATGGCCGGTTGGCGTATCGATTTCATCAACAAACGCAACATTAACCCCCGCATCCGCCAGCATTTCGCGCAGCCAAATACCATCCCTGCCCACCGCGCCGATATGGCTTACAGAACCGCCGGCCTTGGCAATGGCAATAGACATATTGGCACCCTTGCCGCCCAAACCTTTGCTAAACCCCTTGCTATGCAGGGTTTCGCCGGGGGCCGGAAAATGCGGTACTTGGTAAACCAGATCAATATTGATCGAACCGAGGTTAAAAATCATCCTTAACCAACCTTGCAGGCAGCCATTACCGCCATGTGCAAAATATCGGTGACGGTGCTGGTGGTGGACCCCAGTTTTACCTGTTTATCAATGCCGGTCAAAATCGGGCCAATCACGGTGGCGCCGCCCATTTCCTGCATCAATTTTACCGAGATTGACGCAGAATGGCGTGCCGGAACCACCAATATATTGGCAGGGCCGCTTAGGCGACAAAACGGATAGGTTTTCATCACCTCGGGGTTCAGGGCGACATCAACGGTCATTTCGCCGTCGTATTCAAAATCAACCCCGCGCCTGTCCAGCACCTCGCAGGCCAGTTTCATTTTTTCGGCACGTTCCGAAACCGGATAGCCAAAATTGGAAAAACTGGCAAATGCCACCCGTGGTTCCAACCCGAGATCACGCGCTACTTTTGCAGCACCTTCGGCAATATCTGCCAAATCTTCGGATTCTGGCCATTCATGCACAAGTGTATCGGCAATAAGCACCATTTTACCGCGATTCAGCACAGCCGTAATGCCAACAGCCCCGTCGCCCGGTTCGGCATCAAACACATAATTGATCAGCGATAACACCTGCGCAGATTTGCGGGTAACGCCGGTAATCATGCCATCCGCATAGCCATCCGCCAGCAAAAGCGAGGCAAAAACATGCCGGTCGCGGCTGGCAATCCGGTGACAATCGCGCTGGTCAAACCCGCGTCGTTGCAAGCGTGAATACAGGTAATCCGACATTTGGTTCAGGTTTTTAACCATTGAGGCATTGATGACCTCTATTTCGGAAATGGCCTCTGGCATGCCTGCCACATCCAGAAAACCTTGCACCTGTTCAACCCGACCAACCACAATGGCCTTGCCCAAACCCGAACGCACATAATTCACCGCAGCCCGAACCACCCGTTCGTCATCGCCTTCGGCAAACACGATCCGCGCCTGCTCCTGACGCGCCCTTGCATATAATGACCGCAAAATGGACGCGGTCGGATCCAGCCGTTCGCGGAGCGAATTTTCATAAGCCTCCATATCAATAATGGGGCGGCGCGCCACGCCGGTATCCATGCCCGCCTTGGCCACAGCGGGCGGAATTACATGAATAAGCCGCGGATCAAACGGGGCCGGAATGATATAATCACGCCCGAAAGACAGCTTTTTGCCATAGGCCATCGCGACCTCGTCGGGCACGTCTTCGCGGGCCAGATCAGCCAAAGCCTGCGCGCAGGCGATTTTCATTGCGTCATTGATAGCACGGGCGTGGATATCAAGCGCACCGCGAAACAGATACGGAAACCCAAGCACATTATTAACCTGATTAGGGTAATCAGAACGCCCCGTGGCCACGATCGCGTCTTCGCGAACCGCGTGGGCTTCTTCGGGGGTGATTTCAGGGTCAGGGTTGGCCATGGCAAAAATCACCGGATGCGGGGCCATGGAAATAACCATATCTTGCGTAACCGCACCTTTGAC
>JALSGU010000337.1 GCA_026982575.1 Paracoccaceae bacterium
GCGATGGCCTGCACCGGCACCGCCACCCCGGGCGAATAGGCCAGCGACAGATCGCGCTGGGTGGTCATGGCGGTTGAAGCAATAATTTCAATCTTGCCCGGTGTTGGTTCAAGATGATATTTTAGCGCTTCGGCATCGGTAACTTTGGTTTTATTGGGCATATCGGCACCTGAATTGTTGATTCAACAATTATTAGGGGTTTGACCCCGTTGTTGCAACGGAATTGGCGCTTTCAAATATTCATACCACCGTGTATTTCTGGTAGCTGAAAAATGAGGCAAGCGTGGCACCTAAACCAACCATTACCCCGATGATGCAACAGTATCTTGAGATCAAATCAGGATACCCCGATGCGTTGCTGTTTTATCGCATGGGTGATTTTTACGAGATGTTTTTTGATGATGCGGTGGCGGCATCGGCAGCATTGGACATTGCCCTGACCAAACGCGGTAAACACGAAGGTGCGGATATCGCCATGTGCGGCGTGCCCCATCATGCCGCTGAGGGATACCTTTTGACCCTTATCAAAAAGGGTTTCAGGGTTGCGGTGGCCGAACAAATGGAAACACCGGCAGAGGCCAAAAAGCGCGGCTATAAGGAAATTGTCAAACGTGATGTGGTGCGGCTGGTCACCCCCGGCACCCTGACCGAAGACAGCCTTCTGGATGCACGCAGCAATAATTATCTGGCAGCCATATCGGAAATTCGCGATGGGCTGGCGGTGGCATGGGTTGATGTTTCTACTGGTGAATTTATGGTTTCAGAAACCAGCATGTTGGGGCTTTCGCCGCTTTTGGCGCGGATTATGCCATCGGAAATTCTGGTCTCGCAAAATATATCGGCTGATCTGGCTGCCTTGCTGGATGGCCCGCAAACCCCGTTATCCCAAGCCAGCTTTGACAGCAGCGCCGCGATCGGGCGGATTTCAACGCTTTTCAAGGTTTCCAGCCTTGACGGGTTTGGCAATTTTTCCCGTGCGGAACTGTCAGCCATGGGCGCAATCATTGATTATCTGGAAATTACCCAGCGCGGAAAATTACCTGCATTGCGGGTTCCGGTGCAGGAAAAACAAGGGTTCGGGGTGGAAATTGATGCATCCACACGGCGCAATCTGGAACTGGTTCGCAATATGTCGGGCGGGCGCGATGGTGCGTTATTGTCCTGCATTGACCGAACATTAACCGGCGGCGGTGCACGGTTATTGACCGCACGCCTTACCAGCCCGTCAACCGATTTGCATATAATTAACCATCGTTTGGACATGGTTGAAAATTTTGTTGAAAACCGCGAACAGGGTGCGCGCACCCGCGATGCTTTGCGCCAGGTTCCCGATATTGAACGGGCGCTGTCACGCATTGCGCTTGATCGTGGCGGGCCGCGTGATTTGACAGCGCTTCGCAAAGGGCTTTTGCAAGCAGAAAATATTGGCACATCGTTGAAATTATCAGCACAGCCCGAGGGGATTGAAACCGCCATTGATGCAATGCAGGGCCATGATAAATTAACCAATTTACTGGCTGATGCGCTGGTTTCAGAACCACCTTTATTGGCGCGCGATGGTGGTTTTGTGGCCTCTGGATATGACGCTGATCTGGATAGCGCCCGAAAATTACGGGATGAAGGCCGCAGCGTTATTGCTCAAATGCAGGCTGAATACGCTAAAATAGCCGATATTTCAGCGCTTAAGGTCAAGCACAACAACGTTTTGGGCTATTTCATCGAAGTTTCAGCCCGCCACGCTGAAAACATGCTTTCCGAACCGATGTCGGAAAAATTCATCCACCGGCAAACCACGGCCAATGCGGTGCGTTTTACCACGGTTGAATTATCGGAAATGGAAACCAAAATCCTGAATGCGGGCGGTCGGGCGCTGGAAATCGAAAAACGCATTTTTCAAGAATTGCAGCGTGCGGTTTTGGCCCATGCGGCTGATCTGGCGCAGGTTGCCAAGGCGCTGGCTGAAATTGACCTGTCATCCGCGCTGGCCCTGCTGGCGGTTGAGGAAAACTGGGTGCGGCCGCGTCTTGATAATTCCCGTGCATTCAACATTAAATCCGGTCGCCATCCGGTGGTGGAATCGGCCTTGCGCCGCTCAGGCAGCAACCCTTTTGTTGAAAATGATTGTGACCTAAGTGCGGATTCTGGCGAAAACCACCCTGTTTGGTTGCTGACAGGCCCGAATATGGCGGGTAAATCAACATTTTTGCGGCAAAACGCAATTATTGCGCTGCTTGCGCAAATGGGGGCTTATGTGCCGGCCACATCAGCCCATATCGGTATTATCGACCAGCTTTTCAGCCGGGTTGGCGCGGCTGATGATCTGGCGCGCGGGCAATCGACATTTATGGTTGAAATGGTTGAAACCGCCGCGATATTGAACCTTGCCAATGATCGCGCGCTGGTAATTCTGGATGAAATCGGGCGCGGCACCGCCACCTATGACGGGCTTTCGATTGCTTGGGCGACCTTGGAACACTTGCATAATGTCAACCGGTGCCGAACGCTGTTTGCCACGCATTACCATGAACTTACGGTGCTAACCAGCAAGCTGAAAGGCATGCGAAACGCCACCGTCAAGGTCCGCGAACATGCGGGTGATGTGATATTTTTACACGAAGTGGTCGAGGGCGCTGCCGACCGGTCTTACGGGGTGCAGGTCGCCAAACTGGCGGGCCTGCCCCATTCGGTTACCGACCGCGCGCGGATCATTCTGGACAGGTTGGAACAGGGCGAGCGCGAGGGCGGTGGCAAAGCCAAGGTGTTGATTGATGATCTGCCATTATTCAACACCGCACCAATTTCACCCCAACCCGCACAGGCAAAACCATCAGCGGTGGAAACAGCCCTGAAAGCTGTCCACCCCGATGATCTTAGCCCGCGTGAAGCATTGGCAGAAATTTACCGATTGCACGAAATATTGGGCAAATAGCCCTATTCTTCGGTTTTTTCAGGCTTTACCGGGTCGGTATTTGACGAAACGCCCACTTGCGCCGCACGAATAAGCCGCGTGCCAATAACAAAGCCCGGCGCCATTACCTGAATGATATGGCCTTTTTGGGTGTTTGGAACCGGTGCTTCGAACATGGCTTGATGCAGTTTGGCATCAAATTTTTCGCCAATTTCAGGTTCGACCTTCAGGATTTTGTGCTTTTCAAAAACCGACAGCAATTCACGTTGGGTCAGCTCCAGCCCCTCAACCAATGACGCGTTGTTTTCGCGCAGCAAATCATCAAGGTTTTCCAAGGCACGGCCCAGATTATCATGCACCGACAGCAAATCACGGGCCAGCTTGGTGCCGCCATATAATTCAGCCTCGCGGCGATCACGCTCGCCACGTTTGCGGATGTTTTCGGTTTCGGCCATGGCCCGCATCAGGCGGTCTTTTAGCTGGGCATTTTCTGCCTCCAGATCATCAACACTGGGCGGTTCCAGGTCTTCAAGCTCTTGCGCTTCAAGCTCCTGCTCCTCGATTGTTTCGGGGTCATCCAAAAACGGGTTTTCTTCTTCTTGCGCCATGATATTCCTTTAACGCTGGTTCGAAACCAGCCTTCCCATCAGTTGCGCGGTGTAATCCACAATTGGCACGATCCGCGCGTAATTAAGATGCGTCGGCCCGATGACACCCACCGCTCCGACAATTTTGCGTTCAGCGTTCATATAGGGAGAAACCACCAGACTGCTACCCGAAAGTGAAAATAATTTGTTCTCGGAGCCAATAAAAACCCGAACCCCGTCGCCGCCTTCGGTCAGGTTCAATAATTGCTCCAGATCGCGCTTGCGTTCCAGATCATCAAACAGTTGGCGGATGCGTTCCAGATCAGCATCGCTGGCAGAATCGTCCAGTAAATTACTGCGGCCGCGCACAATCAGGCGTTCATTCTGGTTATCAGCCCAGATCGCCACCCCTGATTCGATCAGGCCACGGGATAATATATCCAGCTCGGACCGGTGTTTTATGATTTCACGTGAAACAATGGAGCGGATTTCCGATACTGTATGGCCATTCAGGATGGCATTCAAAAAATTTGCGGCCTCTCGCATGGCTGACGGGGTTAGGCCAGCGGGCGGGGTAAAAAGCCGGTTTTCCACATTGCCATCCGCCGTGACCAGCACCACCAAAGCCCGATCGGTGGCCAGTGAAACAAATTCGATATGTTTGATCGGTGCCTCGGATTTTGGGGCCAAAACAAGGCTGGCACCTTGGGTAAGCCCCGATAACATCGAACCTGCCTTATCCAGCACCGATTGCATGTCGGTATCGGTGGAATCAATGGATTTCTCAATTTCCTGACGCTCGGGCGCGGAAACATCGCCGATTTCAAGCAATCCGTCAACAAACAGCCGCAACCCCTGATGGGTTGGCAACCGCCCCGCCGAGGTATGGGGGCTGTCAAGCAAGCCTAAATGTTCCAGATCTTGCATGGTGTTGCGAATGGTGGCTGCCGATACTTTTTCAGCCATATCGCGCGACAACGTGCGCGACCCGACCGGCTCGCCGGTTTTTAGATAGGATTCCACAATCAGGCGAAAAACCTCGCGCGATCGGGTGTTCAGGTCGGAAATGGGTGAATTTTGTGTCATTATAGGGGGAATTTACGGGGTGAATGGCCTAGCGTCAATGCAAGGGTGTTGCCGCGCAAGCCGCAGCGATGTAAGAGCATATTCAACAAAAACAGGAGAATCCCCATGCGTCCATCCGGCAGAACCGTTGATACAATGCGCGATATTACCATTGAAACAGGTGTTACCAAACACGCCGAGGGATCCTGCTTGATAAAATGCGGCGATACCCATGTTTTATGCACCGCATCATTGGAACCACGGGTGCCGCCATGGTTGCGCAATACCGGTTTGGGCTGGGTCACAGCCGAATATGGCATGTTGCCACGATCAACAGGGTCGCGCATGCGGCGCGAGGCAACGGCCGGCAAACAATCTGGAAGAACCCAAGAAATTCAACGCCTTATCGGGCGCAGCCTGCGCGCGGGTGTTGATCGTGTGGCATTGGGCGAACGTCAGATCACGGTTGATTGTGATGTTATTCAGGCCGATGGCGGCACGCGCTGCGCTGCGATTACCGGCGGTTGGGTGGCTTTGCGCATTGCGGTTAATGCATTGCTAAAAGCTGGCGATATCAAGGATGACCCGTTAACCAGCCATGTTGCGGCGGTTTCTTGCGGGATATATGGCGGGGTTCCGGTGCTGGATCTGGATTATCTGGAGGATAGCGACGCAGGCACCGATGCCAATTTTGTAATGACCGATAAAAAAGGGTTAATCGAAATTCAAGGCTCGGCCGAGGGCGCAACATTTAGCCGTGCAGAATTCGACCAGCTAATGGATCTGGCCGAAAAAGGCGTGGCAGAACTGGTATTGGCCCAGAAAGCCGCTGTGAATGCGTAAATTTACCGCCGAAAAACTGGTTGTTGCCAGCCATAACCAGGGAAAGCTGGAAGAAATCGCGCGCCTCATGCAGCCATTTGGCATTTCAACAGTCTCGGCTGGCGCGCTCGGGTTTGATGAACCCGCCGAAACCGAAGACAATTTTATCGGTAATGCCCGTATCAAAGCCCATTATGCGGCACAAAAATCCGGACTTCCGGCGCTGGCGGATGATAGCGGCATTGAAATTGACGGGTTGAACGGTGCACCGGGAGTTTATACGGCTGATTGGGCCGAAACCCCGAATGGCCGTGATTTTACTATGGCGATGACCAAAACATGGGAAAAGCTGGAAATGGTTAACGCAGCTCACCCTCGCACCGCGCGGTTTTGCTGCACATTGGTGCTGGCTTGGCCAGATGGGCATGATGAGGTTTTCGAGGGTAAAATTGATGGTAAAATCGTCTGGCCAATGAAGGGCGAGGAAGGCCACGGATATGACCCGATTTTCCAGCCAGACGGGTTTGATATAACATTTGGTGAAATGGACCGCTGGAAGAAAAATGAAATCAGCCACCGCGCCGATGCATTTAGAAAACTTGTAACCGGTTGCTTTACATCATGAAATCCAAACGTAAATTGATTTCCACAGGATCACCATTTGAAAAAGAAATGGGATATAGCCGTGCAGTGGTTCAGGGGGATTGGTG
>JALSGU010000338.1 GCA_026982575.1 Paracoccaceae bacterium
GGCGGGTCTGGTGTAAAAACACATAAACATGGGCTGATAATTGCTCCCATAATTTGTCGGTCAGCATTTGCGCTTCGGTGCCGGCATCAGCACCGGAAACCCCTGCGCCACGGCTCATGGCGTCCATACTTTCGTCCACGGCCTCAAGAATTTCCGAAATACGGATTTTTGCTACATCGCGCGCCAGCCGATAGCCCCCGCCGGGGCCGCGCACCGATTCGACAATGCCCGCACGGCGCAGTTTTACGAATAATTGCTCCAGATAGGCCAATGAAATGTCTTGGCGTTCGGAAATTTCGCTTAAGGATGTCAGCTCTCCGGCACCTATATTGGCCAGATCGGTCAGCGCAATCATCGCATAGCGGCCTTTTGTGCTGAGTTTCATGCCTAATCCTTGACCAGAGTGTTGACGCAAGCGCAGTTAAAACCTAACTACATTCCGAACGCGGGGATTATCCCGCAAAGTTATTGGTCTTCTAGAATATCCGAGTGAATTGGTCAAGCATTCACGGCGCGCTATTCCGACACTGGAGTTTTTATCTATGCCCGAGGTTATTTTTCCCGGTCCCGAAGGTCGGCTAGAGGGCCGTTACCACCCGCAAAAAGCCAAGGATGCGCCCATTGCCATCATCCTGCATCCCAGCCCCGAAATGGGCGGCACCATGAATAACAAAGTGGTCTATAACCTGCATTATGCATTTTATAATATGGGCTTTACCTGTCTGCGGTTCAATTTTCGCGGCGTGGGCAGATCACAGGGCGAATATGACCAAGGCATTGGTGAACTTTCCGATGCGGCATCAGCGCTTGATTACTTGCAATCACGCAACCCGAGCGCAAAATTCTGCTGGGTGGCAGGGTTTTCATTTGGCGCATGGATTGGCATGCAATTGCTGATGCGCCGCCCAGAAATCACCGGTTTTATCTCGGTATCCCCGACGGCAAACATGCATGATTTCAGCTTTTTGGCACCGTGTCCTTCCAGCGGTTTAATCATCAACGGATCAGCTGACCGCGTTGTGCCGCAGGCCGATGTGGTTGACCTGTCGGATAAATTAAAGATGCAAAAAGGCATCACCATCACCCATCAAACCATTGAGGGCGCCAGCCATTTCTTTGACCCCGGCATGGATGAGATGATCGGTTCGGTTGACAGCTATGTGCGGCGTCGCATGACCGAAAC
>JALSGU010000339.1 GCA_026982575.1 Paracoccaceae bacterium
TTACGTTACGATCGGGCCGGTTCGGGCCATATGTGCAGCTGGGCGAACCCACCGAGGAAGAACCAAAACCAAAACGCGCCTCGATCAAAAAAGGCAGCGATCTGGAAGCGGTTGATCTGGAAATGGCTTTGCGGTTGTTATCCTTGCCGCGCACCATTGGCGACCACCCCGAGGGTGGGGTAATCACCGCTGCAATTGGCCCTTATGGTGCTTATATTCTGCTGACCAAACCGGCCGAGGAAAAAGGCAAAAAGCCCAGCAAAACCTATGTTAATCTGACGGAAGAATCCGAGGTTTTCACCATCGGCATGAACCACGCGGTGGAACTGATAGCCAACAAACCCGCAGGGCGCGGACGCGGGCAGGCGGCTGAACCGATCAAAGCCTTGGGCGACCACCCCGATGGTGGCGAAATGAACGTGATGAAGGGCCGCTATGGCCCTTATATCAAGTGGGAAAAGGTGAACGCGACCTTGCCAAAAGACGTGGAACCCGAAGCGGTAACCGTGGAAATGGCGATCGAGCTGGTTAATGCCAAGGCGGCAACCAAAGGCAAACGCAAGGCTCCGGCCAAGAAAAAACCGGCTGCGAAGAAAAAACCTGCCGCGAAAAAGAAGCCCGCTGCCAAGAAAAAAGCGGTTGCGAAAAAGAAAACACCGGCAAAAAAATAGGGTTTTGGGTGCAACGTCTGGAATGACCTCAATGTTAACGAATTATTCGTTGCATTGGGGCAAGTATTGGCTAAGATGGATTTAGTTCCATACCTAGATAATGGGCGTAAAACGATGAAATTACTATGTTTTGTTGCTTTATTTGTATCCGGTTTTTCACCTTCCCTTTTTGCCGAAGCACATGATTCTTCCATAGCATTTGATCCCCAGACCGAATGGGCCGGGTTTTATGTGGGTGGCAGTTTTGCCCGGTTTGACGGCGCGCAAACCTATGGGCTTGGGCCGGAATTTGATATGCTTGGCGACATGCCCGGCGGCTTTGCCGGATTTAACCTGCAAAACGGCAATATTGTTTACGGGGCCGAGGCTGCTTATTCTATTGGCTCGCTTCAGCAGGAATGTTGCGAAACCAATCAATTCACCGACATGCTGGACCTGAAAGCAAGGGTTGGGGTCGGGCTGGGCGATACCATGGTTTTTGGTGTGGCAGGCTGGACATTGGCAACATGGG
>JALSGU010000340.1 GCA_026982575.1 Paracoccaceae bacterium
TTAAACTGGCGGTGGGCGACGAGGTTGTTTCAATGTCTATTCTGCGCCATGTGGATGCCACCCCCGATGAACGCAGCGCTTATTTCAAAATGCGCCGTGCGGTTACCGGCGAAGACGGGGCCGAGGTTGATGATATCGAAAGCACCATTTCATCGGAACGTTACGCCGAATTATCCGCGCTGGAGGAATGGATCTTGATGATCACCTCGGGCGGGTTTGGCAAACGGTCTTCGGCCCATGAATACCGGATCTCGGCACGGGGCGGCCAAGGCGTGGCTGCGGCAAATCTGGGGCGGCGCGGCGATAAAATCATCGCCAGCTTTCCGGTGGATGACGATGACCAGATCATGCTGGCCACCAATTCGGGCCAAAGCATCCGCTGTCCGGTTTCCGGCATTTCACGCCAAAGCCGCAGTTCTTCGGGGGTAACAGTGTTCAAAACTGCCAAAAACGAAACCGTGGTTTCCGTGGCATGGATTGCTGATCAAGGCGAAGAAGAAGGCTAAAAACCTTCGCTTTGCGTTTTTCCAAAAACATGATAAAAGTTAATGGATATTAACGAATTGAGGAGATAGCCATGAAAAACAAAATATTGGCCATAGTATTGGCAAGCTCAATTGCGGGCACCGCAACTGCCCAAATGGCGTTTCAATCCGGCGTGATTGATTTTTCTTATGCGGATGATCAGTTTGCTCCGGGCGTGGTAAACCTCGGCTTTGGTGGCCGCGCGGATTACGACATCGGTGCATTTGGTGTGCAACTTGATGGCAGCGCAAACGTCTTAACTGACTTTACCAATTCTTTTAGTGTCTATTCAGTAGGTATTCATGTTAATAAAACTTTAAATAACGGCGCCAAGCTAGGCGGATTTGCCGGCGTGGATATGCTTTCATTTATTGGGCCAACACAAAACCTATATAATATTGGTGCCGAAGCAATGATGAGCTTTGGGCCAGCCGATGTTGAAGTAGCAATAGTTGGCCTTTTTCAGGACAATTTAGGGGATGCTAACTGGCGCGCAGAAATTGGCGTGTATTATGAAATCTCCCGTGCTTTTGAGGTGTCTTTGGGGGTAGATTATTGGCTGGACGGTGGGCCCAGTCCTGCCTTGTTCACAATCGGCGCCGATTATCAATTGCCAAACATGCCGATTTCAATCGGGGCCAAATATTAT
>JALSGU010000341.1 GCA_026982575.1 Paracoccaceae bacterium
TGCTGCGTTAAAACTGTAAGGATAAAACAATGAAAATCGGATTTATCGGGCTTGGCAATATGGGCGGCCATATGGCGCGCAATCTGGCCTCGGCTGGCCACGGCGTTACGGGGTTTGATGTTGCGGGCATTACCGTTGCGGGTGTTGCAAATGCCGATAGCAGCAGCGCGGCGGTGCAAGGCGCGGATGTGGTGATTACCATGTTGCCCAATGGCGCTATTTTGCAAAATGTTGCCGCTGAAATCATGCCGGCCATGAAAGCCGATGCCTGTTTTATTGATTGCTCCACCGTTGATGTGGAATCGGCGCGCAAAGTCGCCACCGACTGGCCATTATCAGTGGATGCGCCGGTATCGGGCGGCATTGGCGGCGCGGATGCAGGCACCTTAACCTTTATGGCAGGGGGCAGCGCAGCGGCATTCGCCATTGCCGAACCCTTGTTTGACATCATGGGCCAAAAAGCCGTGCATTGCGGCGAAAGCGGTGCCGGACAAGCCGCAAAAATATGTAATAACATGATTTTGGGTGCCACCATGATTGTAACCTGTGAGGCCTTTGCGCTGGCCGACAAACTGGGCCTTGACCGTCAGAAAATGTTTGATGTTGTCAGCACGTCGTCGGGTTATTCATGGTCAATGAATGCCTATTGCCCTGCCCCCGGCATTGGTCCGCAATCCCCTGCCGACAATGATTACAAACCCGGTTTTGCCGCGGAATTGATGTTAAAAGACCTGCGCCTGTCACAACAAGCCGCAGAATCAGTAAATGCAGCCACCCCGATTGGCCAGCACGCCACCGACCTGTATCAACAATTTGTTGAGCATGAAGACGGCATGGGTAAAGATTTTTCAGCCATGTTGCCGCGGTTTTCAAAGCAAAGCCGCTGATGGCAGACTGGCTGAACCAATCCGGATTGCTGCTGGAACCCGATGCTAAAAAACTGGTGCAACGGGTGGTGGCCGGTAAATTTGACAAAGGCGCGGTATTGTTTCGCGCCGGAGACCCCGTGCAAGGATTTGCAGTTGTTCTGACCGGAAAAGTCGGGGTGTATTTGACCGGAAACAATGGTCGGGAAATTCAGCTTTATGAAATATCGCCGGGCCAGACCTGCGTGCAATCAACCCTTGGCTTGATGGGAACCGAACAGTATTCAGCAGAGGCCATTTGTGAAAC
>JALSGU010000342.1 GCA_026982575.1 Paracoccaceae bacterium
GGATGGAGACCTAAAAAATGAACAAAGCAGTAAATCTTGATGAATTCGACGTAGGATATGATATTCCGGCAAAACCCGGCATGGATGAATCCGATATCCAGACGCCATGCCTGATCCTTGATCTGGACGCGCTGGACCGCAATGTCAAAAAAATGGGCGATTTGTGCCGCGAGATGGGCGTGCGCCATCGTGCCCATGGCAAGATGCATAAATCGGTTGATGTGCTGAAATTGCAGGAAAAACTTGGCGGTGCCATCGGTGTTTGCTGTCAGAAAGTTTCCGAGGCCGAGGTATTTGTGCGCGGTGGTATCAAGGATGTGATGGTTTCCAACCAAGTCCGTGACCCAGCCAAAATTGACCGTCTTGCCGCCATGCCCAAGCTGGGCGCGCGTGTTCTGGTTTGTGTGGATGATCCTGAAAATGTCGCTGATCTGGCAGCAGCAGCAGCCAAGCACGGCACTGAACTGGAATGTCTTGTGGAAATTGATGTTGGCGCGGGGCGCTGCGGGGTTACCACCAGCCAGGAAGTCGTGAACATTGCCAAGCTGATTGATGCAGCCGACGGGTTAAAATTTGCCGGTATTCAGGCCTATCAGGGCGCGATGCAGCACATGGATCTGTATGCGGATCGCAAAGCCAAGGTCGATATTGTTATTGACATGGTGCGCGACGCGGTTGGCGCGTTGACGGCCAATGGCCTGTCTTGTGATATTGTTGGCGGGGCCGGCACTGGATCATACTATTTCGAGGGCAATTCCGGCGTTTTTAACGAAATGCAATGCGGGTCTTATGCGTTTATGGATGCGGATTATGGCCGCATTCTAGACCAGAACGGCAAGCGCATTGATGATGGTGAGTGGGAAAACTCCCTGTTCCTGCTCACCAGCGTGATGAGCCATGCCAAAGCCGATAAAGCCATTGTTGATGCGGGCCTAAAAGCCCAATCGGTCGATAGCGGTCTGCCGGTGGTTTTTGGGCGCGATGATGCGGTTGAATATGTTAAATGTTCCGATGAACACGGTGTGGTTGCCGACCCTGACGGGGCTTTGCAAATCAATGACAAACTGCGCCTCGTGCCGGGCCATTGTGACCCGACCTGTAACGTGCATGATTGGTATGTGGGCGTGCGGAACGGCAAAGTAGAATCGGTTTGGCCGGTATCTGCACGCG
>JALSGU010000343.1 GCA_026982575.1 Paracoccaceae bacterium
TGCAAGACCAGCTTTCGGTATTTGTCAATTTTGACGAACCCGAAGCCGCGGGCCGTGCGGATGAAGAAGACGAGCTGGAATTCAACCCGCTGCTGCTTAAAAAGGTGGACGAGCTTGAACTGTCAGTACGTTCGGCAAATTGCCTGAAAAACGACAATATCGTTTATATCGGTGATCTGATCCAGAAAACCGAAGCAGAAATGCTGCGCACGCCAAACTTTGGCCGCAAATCCTTGAATGAAATCAAGGAAGTGCTGACCACAATGGGCTTGCATCTGGGTATGGATATCATTGACTGGCCACCCGACAATATCGAAGAGCTGGCCAAGAAATACGAAGATCACTTCTAGAAAATCGTAGGGTGCGTGGTTTCCACGCACCGTTACACCAAATGCCCGAAATATCGGGGAAATCATGGGCAATCATGCCCCAAGGAGAGCGGCCCACCGCATGGGCTGCCAGACAAAGTATAAACCTGATAAGGACTTGAAAAAATGCGCCACGGAAACGGATACCGGAAACTGAACCGGACCCACGAACACCGCAAAGCCATGTTTGCAAATATGGCCTGTTCGTTGATTGAACATGAACAAATCAAAACCACCCTGCCAAAAGCCAAAGAGATGAAACGCATCGTCGACAAGCTGATTACCCTGGGCAAAAAGGGCGACCTGCACGCGCGCCGCACCGCGCAATCAAAAATGCGCCAGGAAGCCGCTGTCAAAAAATTGTTTGACGTGATTGGCCCGCGCTATAAGGACCGCACCGGTGGGTATTGTCGTGTGCTTAAGGCCGGTTTCCGGTTTGGCGATATGGCGCCAATGGCGATTATCGAACTGGTTGACCGCGATGTGGACGCCAAAGGCAAAGGCGACAAAGAACGTGTTGCGCTTGAAGAAGCAAACGCCGAAGATTGATTTATATCGGTGGGTGCCAGCACCCACCCTACGAAACCCCGGATTGATTCCGGGGTTTTTTTGTTTTAGGGCGGCGGAATGACAATATTTGATTTTGTTTTGCTTGGCATTGCCGCCGTGTTTGCGGCTATTGCCATGCTGCCCCGCATTCGTCTTAACCGGTTTTGGGCGGCAACGGTTACACCGCTGGCCTCTATTATTGGCAGCGGTTTTCTGGTGATTGCGCCGCTTTTGGCGGCTGTGGCCGGTGC
>JALSGU010000344.1 GCA_026982575.1 Paracoccaceae bacterium
GCCACCTCCATGGCTTTTTCCGATGCATATAAAACGCAGCCCGCCGCGTCTTGGCGGGTGACTTCGCCGCGATCGCACGCACTTGCCACCGCATACACATAGGCTCGTGCCGAATTCATCGTTGCGTAAATATCGGCAATCTTGCCCTGCATCAGCTGGAAATTCCCGATGCTTTCGCCAAATTGTTTGCGTTCGTGCATATAGGGCATGATGTGGTCCAGCACCGCGTGCATCAGGCCAACGCCGATGCCCGAAAGCACCACCCGTTCGTAATCGAGGCCAGACATCAGCACGTTAACGCCGCGGCCTTCCTCGCCCAGCACATTTTCAAACGGCACTTCGACATCGTCAAAAATCAGTTCAGCCGTGTTGCTGCCCCGCATGCCCAATTTATCAAAATGCGGGCCGGTGGAAAAACCCTTCATGGATTTCTCAACAATAAACGCGGTCATGCCGCGCGGCCCCGCATCCATATCGGTTTTGGCATAAACCACCAGAATATCCGCGTCCGGTCCGTTGGTTATCCAGTATTTGGTGCCGTTCAGAATGTATTTGTCATTGCGCTTTTCAGCCTGCAATTTCATTGAAACCACGTCCGACCCTGCGCCTGCCTCGCTCATGGCCAAGGCGCCAACATGTTCACCGGAAATCAGCGCCGGTAAAAACCGCACTTTTTGTGCGTCACTGGCATTGCGGTTGATCTGGTTCACACAAAGGTTGGAATGCGCCCCGTAAGAAAGCGCAACGCTGGCGCTGGCCCGCGCGATTTCCTCAACCGCTACGGTATGGGCCAGATACCCCATGCCCGCGCCGCCGTATTCTTCGGGAATGGTAATGCCCAACAGGCCCAGATCGCCCATTTCGCGCCACAGCGCGGCGGGAAATTCGTTTTGACTGTCAATTTCGGCGGCCATCGGCGCCACACGTTCTTGCGCCCAGCGATGCACCATATCGCGCAAGGCTTCGATATCGTCACCGCAGGCAAAATTCATTGACGCATGAAACATGGTTTTCTCCCGTTTTTAATAACTGAACACACGTTCAGTTAAAAAGCAAGAGGTTAGGCCAGGAAAATCCGTTCGACCACCCAGTAAGACCCGATCAGCGCAATCACCACCGATGCCGGAATGGTGACATATTGCCGATACCACGGGCGGCGCGAAAACCAGAAACCAACCGCCAGAAAACAAATCAGAATAACCGTGATTTGCCCCAGTTCCACGCCCAGATTAAACCCGATCAACCCCGATGCAATATTGTCTTGCGTCAGGCCAAACTCGGTAAGCGCCCCGGCAAAACCTTGCCCGTGCAACAGGCCAAACCCGAAAATAAGCAGGGGTCGCCAACGGCTTAGCTTGCTCATGAATATATTTTCAACACATACATAAACAATTGATGCCGCGATCAGCGGTTCTACAATACCGGCAGGAATGGTCAGAATTCCCAGAACGCCAAGCGCCAGTGTCACGGTGTGCGCAGCGGTAAAGGCGCTGATCTGCCAGACCAGCGGCTTCAGGCGCGTTGACAGCAAAAACAGCCCGACCACAAACAGAATATGATCAATGCCAAGCGGGATAATATGGTCAAACCCGACAAAAATGTAATTCACCAGATTGGCCCAGAACCCGATCACGGTGGCGCCTTTGGTTGAAATCGGATCAGAAACCCCGCCATTGGTAAGATAGGCGTTGAAATTGTTTTCTTTGTCCATCAGCCGGATGATAATTTCACCGTTTTCTGCCGCCCAGCCCAGTTGCAATATCTCGCTATTGCCCAATGCGCCGCTAACCACAATGCGGCTATCGCGGCGCAGTTCGATATCGCCGATCTCGGGGATTTCTACGGAAACAATTGCTGCCTGTGCCGGTTTTCCGTCCAGCAGCACTTTTATATTGCTGGAAAAAACCGCCCTATCAAGCGCTGCATCCAGATCATTCGGGGTCATGGCGCGCAACTGATCATAATAATCGGCATTGGGCGATTCTGTGGTGTTTCTGGCCTCGGACCCGATTTCAGCGATAATCGCCTCAAGGTTCAGCTGGATTTCCAGCCGGAATTCCCCGTTTTCAAGGAAAAGATCAGCAATTGCCGGCCTGATTTCATGGGCTTTTGCAACATTTGCCAGCGCCAAAGTTATTGTGATACACAGCGCAAAAATACGACCTATAATGGCAAGCATTGTAACTCCTTCAAAAATTTCGGGAACATTATGAATACCAGAACAAAATTTCCAGCCCCTTTTATTCTTGCGGCAATTCTTTTTGCAAATGCGGTATCGGCCCATGAATACTGGATCGAACCCGATGTCTATCGTTTGGAAAGCGGTGCCAATATTGTCGCCGAGGTAAAAGTAGGGGCGGATTTCAACGGCGATACCTATGCCTATTTTCCCGATAATTTCATCAGCTTTGATGTGACCGATTCTGTCGAAACCCGCCCGATTGAAGGCCGTATCGGCGACAGCCCCGCGATTGACATTCAAACCACCCGCGACGGGCTGCATGTGCTTAGCCAGTTTTCATCCACCAGCAAACTGACATGGAAAACCTATCAGGAATTTGAAGAATTTGTGAAGCTCCACGGGATGGACTGGGTGCTGGAGACCCACGCGGAACGGGGCTTGCCTGATTCCGGATTCGAAGAAGCCTATACACGGTTTTCAAAATCACTGGTTGCACTGGGCAACGGTGCCGGCGCCGACAGCTATACAGGCATGTTTTTTGAACTTGTCGCCGGGGCCAACCCTTATACCGATGATACATCAAACGGCTTGCCGGTTACGGTTTTGTTTGAAGGCAACCCTTTGCCAGACACCCTGATCCATGTTTTTTACCGCGCAAATCCAGACAGCGAGGTGGTGAAATCAGCTGTGCTTGCCGATGCAACCGGCCAAGCGGTCATTCCCGATTTCGGGGATGGCGAATATATGGTCAACGCGGTTTATATGGTTGTGCCATTCCCGCAAGATGTTGCGCGCACCGGCGTCGTGTGGCATTCGCTCTGGGCATCATTAACGTTTCAATTCGGCGACTAAAACCCGTTGGCCGCCTGAATTTCACGGATATAGGTAATCACCGCGCCCAAGTCATCGTCGCTGATTTCCGGTTGAGGGGGCATGTCGCCAAACCGCCAGTGATGGGCGCGAACCCCGCGACGCGCTGCCAGAATAAATGCCATATCGGCATGGTGCCCTGCCACATAAACCTGATGCAAAAAGGTGGGGCCTTTGTCGGTGCCGGCAAGATTGACACCATGGCACGAAGCGCAGCTGGCGGTATAGGCCAGTTCACCGCGCCGGGCCATCTCGCTTAGCTCCGGAATAACGGCTGCGCTGTCTTGCGCCACTGCTATGGACGGCATTACCCCGACATAAGCCCCCCCCATAACCAGCGCCATCGCGGCTGTTATCACCATTTTTTTCATGCTTTTTTCCCTTGTTTTCCTGCCAGCCCGTCCAATATCGGACAATCTGGCCGATTGTCTCCGTGGCATTTTTTGACCAGTTCCGACAATGTCGCCTGCATGGCCAAAAGCGATTCAATTTTTTCGCCAATCTGGTCCAGATGCGCCCTTGCCATGGTTTTAACATCCGAACTGGCGCGGTCGCGATCCTCGTATAAAGACAGCAAGGCGCGGCATTCCTCGATCGTAAAGCCAAGGCTGCGCGCGCGTTGCACAAAAGACAGCTTGTGCAGATGATCCTGCGAAAAATCGCGATAACCGTTATCGGAGCGGTCAGGAGAGACCAGCCCGATTTCCTCGTAATAGCGGATGGTTTTTGCGGGCAGCCCGCTTTTTACAGATGCGTTACCGATATTCATATCAAACCCCAGCTTTCCAGCGCTTCAATAATAAAGAATTACTTACCACAAAAACACTGGAAAAGGCCATAACAGCCCCCGCAATCGCCGGATTAAGAAACCCCATAGCAGCAACCGGAATGCAAACCACATTATAGGCAAAAGCCCAGAACAGATTCTGGCGAATTTTGCGCGCTGTTACCCCTGCTACATCCAAAGCCGCAGCCACCAGCCGAGGGTCTGGCCGCATTAAAATAAACCCTGCGGTTTCCACCGCAACATCCGCACCACCCCCCATGGCAATACCAAGATCGGCCAAGGCCAGTGCCGGTGCATCGTTAACCCCGTCACCAACCATGGCCACATGGCGACCGGCTTTTGACAGTTTGGCAATTTCAGCGGCTTTGTCCTCGGGGCGCATATCGGCGATTATATCATCAATGCCTGCCTGTTTGGCAACTACGGCCGCGGTTTCGGGGTTATCGCCTGTCATCAACACAGTTTTCACGCCGCGTTTGTGCAACATCGCCACTGCTTCAGCTGATTCAGGCCGGATGGTATCGGCCAATGCAATCAGACCCAATACTTTACCAGCTTTTGCCAGCCAGATAACAGTGCGCCCGCCTTGGCGCATTTTGATCGCCAATTCGCGTTGTTCTTCGGTTGTATCATCAGAAACAAACCGCGCGCGGCCCATGCGGAAATCGACATCGTCAATTTCTGCCTGAATGCCCTCGCCAGCGGTGGCACGGGTTTGGCCGGGCTTTTTGATGTCAATGCCGCGTTCGCGCGCTGCGGTTAATACCGCAACCCCGAGCGGGTGTTCGGTGCCTGATTGCACCTGTGCAGCAAGCGCCAGAAACTCTTTTTCAGGCAGATCAAAGCTTTTCATGTCAACCACTTTGGGTTTGCCCATGGTCAGGGTGCCAGTTTTGTCAAACACCACGGTGTCAATGCCACGCGCCCGTTCAAGCGTGATAATATCGCGAATTAATATGCCTTCGCGCGCACCGGCACCCGTGCCAGCCACCAAGGCAGTTGGCGTTGCCAGGCCCAAAGCACAAGGGCAAGCAATAACCAAAACCGAAATGGTGGCAACCAAAGCGGTTTCGACGGTTGAGCCGGATAATATCCATGCGCTATAGGTAACAATCGCAATCACAACAATGATCGGCACAAAAATCGCGCTGATCCGGTCCACCAGTTTTTGAATCGGGGCTTTGCCGACCTGGGCTTCCTCAACCATCGCCGCAACCCGTGCCAATGTGGTATCCGCGCCGACTTTCAAGGTTTTAATCTGCAATACACCACCACCGTTTATGGCACCGGCAATCACCTGATCTTCGGGTTTTCGCAATACCGGCATGGATTCGCCCGTGATCAGGCTTTCATCCAGCTCGCTTTCTCCGGAAACAATCTGCCCGTCAACCGGCACCCGTCCGCCGGGTTTTAGCAGCACAATATCGTTGATACGCACCGCCTCAATCGGGGTTTCGATTTCTTCGCCATTTTTCAAAACCGTGGCAACCGATGGCCGCAGGCCCAGCAATTCACGCAAAGCCGCACTGGCCGAACGTTTGGCGCGGCTTTCCATGAATTTACCGACCAGAATAAGGGTGATCACAATTGCGGCTACTTCGAAATAAAGCAGGCCCATAGCCCCCATGCCCATGGTCATAACCCGCCACAGACTATAGAAAAATGCCGCCGAAGTGCCCAGCGCCACCAACACATCCATATTGGCAGCCCCGTTGCGAAGCGCCTTATAGGAACCGATATAAAACCGCCGCCCGATGATAAATTGCACCGGTGTCGCCAGCGCCAGCTCCTGATATGGGGTAAGGTGATAACCAAGTTCGGAAATCATCGAAAACATTTGCCCCAAAAGCGGCAGCGATAAAACAATCGCCGCGATCAATTCCCATTTTTCGCGCTTTAATGCGGCCTCGTCCTGATCTTTTGATGGCAAGTCTGCTTTAAGGCTGGCGGTATATCCGGCACCTTCGACCACTTTGGCAATGGCGGCTGCGTCGGTTTCGGTTGGGTTGATTTCAACGGTTGCGGTTTCCAATGCCAGATTAACGTTGGCGCGCACCACACCCTTGGCATCGTTTAATGCGGTTTCGACACGGCCAGAGCAACTGGAACAGGTCATGCCGGAAATATCGAATTTCAGGGTGTCAACATCAGGCTGATGCAAAGTTGCCGGATAGCCCGCATCGGTTACGGTTTTGGCAATTTCCTGTGCGGTGGTAATATTCGGGTCAAACCGGACACTGGCATTTTCCAGCACCAGATTAACGCTGGAGCTGCCAATGCCGGCAATCCCTGCCAGCGCCTTTTCAACCCGGGCAGAGCAACTGGCGCAGGTCATTCCCGCAACGTCCATTTTCAGGGTTTCCAATGTGTCGCGGGTATCAGCGCCGGTTTTGGCAACCGACGCGGTTATCGGAACCACGTCTAGCTTGGCGGCTTTTTTTTTTCGATGATTTCAAAACCTTTGTCTTGAACAATTTTCAAAACCGAATTTCCGGATATCCGGTCAGGATCAAAACTGACCACCGCTTTTGCGGCCTCAAGGCTTACATCAACCTCCAACACGCCGGTTGCTTCGCTCAAGGCTTTTTCCACCTTGCCAGAGCAGCCAGTGCAGCTCATACCGGTGATGCCGAATTCAATATTCTGTGCTAATGCCATCGCATGATTCCCCTTCGATTTGACCGTAGATAGGGCTTCCAGTTGCTGGAGGGTCAAGGGGAATTACAAAATTTCTTTCCATTTACAGCCGGGCTTGGCAAAATCAGGCCAAATCACCGGAGACAAAGATGCCCACACCCGATTACACCGTCTTGCTGGATGCCGAAATCCACGATTATCTGGAATTCAATGCCAGCTTTATGCCTGTTGATCCAAGCCTTGCCAATATCCGCAAAGCCTATCTGGATTTTTGCAAAACAATTCAGCCAGACTTGCCCGAGATTAACTTTTGCAACAACACAACCGGCGGCGTTGCGACCCGACGTTATATTGGCAAAAATCAAACGGCTTTGGTGGTTTATTTTCACGGCGGCGGTTTTGCGGTTGGCAATCTGGACAGCCACCATGCGATTTGTATGGAAATCTGCGACCAGACCGGACTGGATGTGCTGGCGGTGGATTACCGGTTATGCCCCGAACACCCGTTTCCGGCCCATTTTGACGATGCAATGGCTGTGGTTACCGCGCTGGATGAAAAAATAATTCTGATGGGGGACAGCGCCGGTGGAACGCTTGCGGCCAGCGTTACTTTGCAATGCCGCGACAAAATTCACGGGTTGATGCTGGTTTACCCATGGCTGGACAAGCCCGGTGAACATGCCTGTTTCAAGGAACACGCCGAAGCGCCGATTTTATCTGCCCAAGCGGTGACAGAATTTGAGACCTTGCGGCAGGGCAATCAAACCGCGCCCAATTCGCCGGATTATTTTCCGCTTTTTGGGGATGATTTCAACACCCTGCCCCCAAGCTATATTTCAGTGGCCGAATGTGACCCGCTGCGCGACGAAGGCGTGCTGTTTAATACCTTGCAAATATTTTCAGGCGGAGATTCAGTGTTGATGGAAGAAACAGGCCTGATGCATGGCCATATGCACGCGCGCCATCATTCGAAACGTGCCGGTGAAGCCTTTCAGCATATTATTGAGGGTTTGAAAAATCTGGCCGCTTGGCAAAAACCGTAAACCTGCCGTTGGCGGTGGCCTCACTTCGTTCGGCAAGGGGGGGTAATTTCCTGCCTTGGCCTTGGTGCCAAGCATGGGTATAAGCAACACAAACGGAGGCGATCATGCGCACAGCAATGCAAACCCGCAAAACTGCGGAAACCGATATTACTGTTGAAATCAACCTTGATGGAACAGGCATTTATGACAACCAGACCGGTATCGGATTTTTTGACCATATGCTGGATCAACTGTCGCGCCATTCCTTGATTGACATGAAAATCCGCGCCACCGGCGATTTGCACATTGATGATCACCACACCGTTGAAGACGTGGGTATTGCGCTTGGCAAAGCACTGGTTGAGGCCGTGGGTGATAAACGCGGCATAAGGCGGTACGGCGAATGCCACCTGCCGATGGACGAAACCTTGGTGCGCGCGGCGCTTGATCTTTCAGGTCGGCCGTTTCTGGTGTGGGATGTGGAAATGACCGCCGAAAAAATCGGCAGTTTTGACACCGAATTGGTGCGTGAATTTTTCACGGCGCTGGCCATGAATGGTGGTATAACGCTAAATGTCGCCAAGCTCAACGGCATCAACAGCCACCACATTGCTGAATCGGCGTTTAAGGCCGTTGCACGGGCATTGCGGATTGCTCTGGAAACCGATCCGCGCAAATCTGATGCCATTCCATCCACCAAAGGCACCCTGTCGGAATGACCTGCGTTATCGTTGATTATAACAGCGGCAACCTGCGTTCTGCCGCCAAAAGCTTTGAGCGTATGGCGCGCGAAACCGGTGACAGCATCATTGTGTCGTCCGACCCCGATGTGGTTGCCAAAGCCGACCGTATTGTGCTGCCGGGCGTTGGCGC
>JALSGU010000345.1 GCA_026982575.1 Paracoccaceae bacterium
CAAACGGCTATTGGTCTGTGCTTGGGCGCGCGTTGCTGGATGCGGGGCAGGGGGTGCGCAAAATCAACCTGTGCCTTGCGGACCGGGTTTTCTGGCGGGGGTTACCTGCGGACAGTTATCGCGGCAAGCTGAAAAACTGGCCTGATTATCTGGCGCAGTATATCGCCAAACACGGCATAACCGACATTATTTATTATGCGGATCAGCACCCCTATCATTGCGCGGCTCGGGGCATTGCCAAATCTGCCGGTGTAAAATGCTGGGCGATTGAATTTGGTTATTTGCGGCCAGACTGGCTGACGTTGGAACAAGACGGCATGGGGCCGCTATCCCATTTCCCGCGCGAGCGGCTTGAAATTGAATCTTTGGCAGCGCCACTGGCTGACCCTGACATGCGCTGCAAATATCCTCATAAATTCGGTGATGAAGCCGTGGGCGAGGTGATTTTCCACCTGCTACAAACCTTTGGCAGGCCTTTTTACCCGTGGTTCAAATCCGATAAAACCTATTGGCCGGTGGTGGATTACCTAAGCTGGTTGCCTGAATTCATGCGGGGCAGGGCGCAGAAAAAACAGGCTCGGCAGGTCGTGGCTCATATTGCCAGATCGCAACCCCCCTATTGGTTGGTGGCGCTGCAAATTCAGGCTGATTATCAAATCCGCAGCCATTGTGATTTTGACCATCAAGAAGAAATGCTGGCGGATGTTTTCCGCAGTTTCAAAGCCAGCGGCGCATTGGGCGATCTGGTGATTAAAGCCCACCCGTTAGATAACGGGCTTGAAAACTGGCCTAAAAGGGTGGCGCGACTGGCAGCCAAATACGGGCTGAAAGGGCGGGTGCATCTGATCAAG
Source organism: Paracoccaceae bacterium (assembly GCA_026982575.1). GTDB lineage: Bacteria > Pseudomonadota > Alphaproteobacteria > Rhodobacterales > Rhodobacteraceae > UBA3077. The sequence continues at coordinate 852 of JALSGU010000345.1, forward strand.
GGCGGTGATCTGGATGGGCTGATAAAATCGGCGCGCGGGGTTGTCGTGGCCAATTCTACAGTGGGATTGCACAGCATTGCCGCGGGCATTCCGACGCTGATATTGGGGCGCGCTTTGTTTGATATTGCAGGGTTGACCCACCAAACCGGCCTGTCAGAATCCTGGCATAACCCGCAATTGCCCGATCAGGAATTTGCCAAAACCTATCGTCGCGCGTTAACCTCAATTCAGGTCAAAGGCTCGTTTTATAACCGCGATGGCCAAACCGCCGCCGCAAGCAAAATGGTGCAGCGTCTGACAAAACCGCGCG
>JALSGU010000346.1 GCA_026982575.1 Paracoccaceae bacterium
GTTTGAAATTCACCCCCCGAGGATGCGATGACCTTGCTGGTTTCAAATATCCGCACCCCGGCTTTTTGTGCGGCCCGCGCCAGCCCCAGCGCGTATTTCAGCGGGTTCAGATGCCCCGCCCCCATATCCAGCGTGCCACCGCAATAGGCATCTGTGCCCAGTTCAGCCCTGATTTGGCCCGCATCCAGCGGCGAGATTTGGTCATACCCGTATTCTTTGTTCAGCTTTGCTGCGTAATCATGGCCGTGGTGCAAATTGCGTGACCGTAATTCGGCATGGATAATACCACCGCGCCAATCGCAATCTATTTGGTGCTGTTTGATCAGCCTGCGCACGCAGGATTTTGATTGCTGGGCAATATCCCATAAAGCCCGCGCCGCGTCCTGCCCTGCCAGTTTTTCCAGCGCGTCCTGTTCCAGCCGCTGGCCAGAACCCACCTGCCCGCCATTGCGCCCCGAGGCACCAAACCCCACCCGCTGGGCCTCTAGCACCACCACATCATAACCGGCCTCGGCCAGATGCAATGCGGCGGAAAGGCCGGTATAGCCCGCGCCAATTACACAGATATCGGCGCGGGTTTCACCGGTTAGCGCGGGGAATTCCGGCAAGGTTTGCGCCGTGCTGGCCCAATAAGATGGCGGGTATTCACCGCGTTTATCATTGGCAAAAAGCAGGTCCATCAGACGTTTAGCAACAGGTGTTCGCGCTCCCACGGGCTGATGACCTGCAAAAAGCTTTCGGCCTCATGGCGTTTTAACGCGGTGTAAACATCGCAAAATTGTTCGCCCAACAGGGCTTTTAGATCGGGGGCATCATCAAATGCATCCAGCCCCTCCAGCAGGCTGCGCGGCAGGGCGTAATCAGCCCCGTATGCTTCGGCTTGCATGGCTTTGCGCGGCTGCAACCCCTGTTTCATACCCAGATATCCGCAAGCCAAGGTGGCGGCGATGCCCAAATAAGGGTTGCAATCCATACCGACAACGCGGTTTTCAATGCGGCGTGATTCCGGCCCTGAAATGGGAATGCGAATGCCGGTGGTGCGGTTATCCTCGCCCCATTCAAGGTTGATCGGGGCCGAACCCGACGCCACATAGCGCCGGTATGAATTGACATAAGGCGCAAACAGCGAAATCGCGTTTGGCACAAATTTTTGCAACCCCGCCAGATAGTTATAAAACAGCTCCGTTGGTTTATCATCTGCGCCTGTAAAAATATTTTTGCCACCTTCATCCAGAATACTTTGATGAATATGCATGGCACTGCCGGGTTCATCCTGCATCGGTTTGGCCATAAACGTTGCGTAACAGTCATTGCGCATTGCTGCCTCCCGGATCATGCGCTTAAAGAAAAACACCTGATCGGCCAGCTTTACAGGGTCGCCATGCACAAGGTTTATTTCGACCTGCCCTGCGCCGCCTTCTTGAATAATAGTGTCAATTTCATAACCCTGCGCCTCAGCGTAATCGTAAATATCGTCGATAACTTTGCCGTAATCATCAACCGCCACCATGGAATATGCTTGGCGCGAGGCCACGCGCCGGCCGGTTCTGCTCATCGGGGGTTCGATCGGGTGGTTGGGGTTGGTGTTGGGGCGGGTCAGGTAAAATTCCAGCTCGGGGGCCACTACAGGCGTCCAGCCCTCGGCCTTATAAAGGCCCATAATTTTTTTCAACAGGTTGCGCGGCACAATTTCAACCGGCTTACCTTCCATATCCAGCACATCATGGATCACCTGAATGGTGACATCCCCCGCCCAGGGCGCGGCGGTGGCGGTGCTGAAATCCGGCACCAGTTGCATGTCGGCCTCTGTCCATTGGTGTTCTATGTCCATATCCACATAATTGCCGTCAATGGTCTGGAAAAAGATCGATTGGGGCATGAATACCCGCTCGCTGCGGCTGAATTTCTTGGAGGGCATGGCTTTGCCGCGCGAAATTCCGGCGATATCACCGATGATACATTCCACTTCTTCCACACGCCGCCCTGCCAGCCATTCCTGCAAGGCTTGGGGCATTTTGGTGGTATATTCCGGACTGGCCATCAAAGCCTCCCTATTTCGTTACGTTTTGCGCCGTTTTTCTCGGCCAGTATGGCCACAAAAGCATAAGCAACCGTGGCCGCCGCCAATGCGGTAATTTCTGCATGGTCATAGGCTGGCGAGACCTCTACCACATCCATGCCGATCAGGTTCAGATCATTTAGTCCGCGCATCAGTTCCAGCGCCTGCCAACTGGCCAAACCGCCCGAAACCGGCGTGCCGGTGCCCGGCGCAAATGCCGGATCAAGCCCGTCAATGTCAAACGAGATATAAACAGGCGCATCGCCAGCGCGGGTTTTGATGATTTCAAGCGCCGCATCAATACCGTTGCGATGCACCCAAGGGCTGGTCAGAATTTCAAAGCCGTAATCGCTGTCATTATAGGTGCGCAACCCGATCTGGGTGGAGCGCGAAACATCAATGATGCCCTCGTTGGCCGCACGGGCAAACATGGTGCCGTGGTCAAGGCTGTTACCGTCATCCTGCCATGTGTCGCAATGGGCATCAAACTGGATCAGGGCGATCGGACCATATTTTTCGGCGTGGGCCTTTAGCAGGGGATAGCTGACAAAATGATCACCACCAAAGGTCAGCATTTTGGCGCCGGTTTTGATGATTTCAGCGGCGTGATCATGGATAGCCGCAGGAATGGTTTGCGGGTGGTGCGGGTCAACCACGCAATCGCCGTAATCAACCATATT
>JALSGU010000347.1 GCA_026982575.1 Paracoccaceae bacterium
CAATAAGGACAGGCCGGTAATCACCTCGGGCATCACCAAGGGTGCGGTGATCATGCCGGTCATGATGGCACGGCCACGCACGCGGCCAAACCGCGTTAACACCATGGAAATCATGGTGCCAAGCACCGTGGCCACCGTGGCGCTTAGGGCCGCGATTTTCAGGCTAAGCCATGCGGCATCCATGATTTGCTGATTTTGAAACAGTTCCACATACCATTTGGTTGAAAACCCGCCCCAGACCGTGACAAGTTTGCTTTCGTTAAAGCTGAAAATCACCAGCGACAGGATTGGCCCGTAAAGAAACACAAAGCCCAGAAAGGCAGCAATGGGTAAGAAACGCAGCCTCATATTTCTGCCCCTTTGTTCTGGGCATTGCGCAAGGCCATGATCGGGATCACCATAATTACCAGCATCACCATGGCCACGGCGGATGCCACGGGCCAATCACGGTTGCTGAAAAACTCGGTCCATAATTGTTTGCCGATCATCAGGCTGTCGGGACCGCCCATCAAGGTGGGGATCACGAATTCGCCAATTACCGGCACAAAAACCAGCATAGACCCCGCCAAAACCCCCGGCCATGAAAGCGGCAAAGTAATGCGGAAAAACGTGGTGAATTTGCTGGCGCCAAGGTCGGTTGAGGCCTCCAGCAGGCTGTTATCCAGCTTTACCAGATTGGCATAAAGCGGCAGGATCATAAACGGCAAATAGGTATAGACAATCGCCACATACACCGCAAAATCGGTTTGCATCATGATTAGCGGTTGATCAATGATTCCGGTCCAAAGCAGAAATTCATTCAGGATTCCCTTGGTTTTCAGAATCCCGATCCACGCATAGACCCGCAATAAAAACGAGGTCCAGAACGGTAAAATAATCAGCAAAAGCAGGATGGAGCGTTTGGGTTCGGGGCTGCGCGCAATGTAATAAGCCATCGGATACCCGACCAGCAGCGCCAGAATGGTGGAGATTGCCGCGATTTTTAACGAGTTCACAAAAGCCTTAAAATAAAGGCTGTCTTCCCACATATAGGCGTAGTTTTCCCAATTGATATTGAACTTTATGGCCCCGTTCACCGTTTCCCAAAGCGGGGAATAAGGCGGGATGGCAATGCGCGGTTCCGCAAAGGATATTTTCAAAATCACCAGAAACGGGATCAGGAAAAACAACAGCAACCACAGGGTTGGCACCGCAATAACAAACCCGCGCCCCAGTTTTATCCGGCGTTTTTTCATCGGGTTAACACGGTGCTGGCAGCGGCGGACCAGCTGACATGGACTTTTTCATCCCAGGTGATCGGATTGTCGTCATGCAATGAATTGGCTGATGAAACCTTGATCATCCGGCCCCCGTCCAGCAGCACATGAAACACCGAGATATTGCCAAGATAGGCCACCTCCTGCACCATGCCTTGCATGGAATTATCAGCCTTGACCGGCGCGCGGGAAAGGTGAATGCGTTCGGGGCGCACCGCGATATGCACCAATTGATTGGCCGTTAGCCCCGCCAAAGGCTCGGTTAATATCGGGCCGATACCGGATTTCACCCGCATCATATCGGGCGCGGCAATTTCCACCGAGGCATCAAACACATTCACGGAACCGATAAAATCAGCCACATATTTGGAATTCGGTGCCTCGTAAATCTGGCGCGGTTCGCCCACTTGTTCGATTTTGCCCATATCCATCACGCCGATGCGGGTCGACAGGGTCATGGCCTCTTCTTGGTCATGGGTCACGACAATAAAAGTCACCCCCAGATCTTCCTGAATTTTAATCAGCTCAAACTGGGTTTCTTCGCGCAGTTTTTTGTCCAAAGCCCCCAAAGGTTCGTCCAGCAACAGCAATTTGGGCTGTTTGATCAGGGATCGCGCCAAGGCAACCCGTTGTTGCTGCCCGCCAGATAATTGATGCGGTTTACGTTTGGCGAACCCGTCGAGTTTGACCAGACGCAGCATATCAGCGACGCGGTCGCGGGCCTCAGCCTTGGCCACACCTTCGCGCAGCAACCCGTAAATCACGTTTTTTTCAACGCTCATATGGGGGAAAAGCGCATAGGATTGAAACATCATATTGGTGGGGCGCTGGTTGGCGGCTGTGCCTGCCACATCCTGCCCGTCAATTTCGATGACACCCGATGTCGGGGTTTCAAACCCCGCCAGCATCCGCAACAGCGTGGATTTACCGCAGCCGGAACCACCCAGCAGGCAAAACAGCTCACCTTTGTAAATATCAAGCGACACATCATCAACCGCCGTCATATCGCCGAATTTTTTGGTGATATTGGCAATGCGCACAAACGGTTTTTCAGCCTTGTTGCGCCATGGCTTTGCC
>JALSGU010000348.1 GCA_026982575.1 Paracoccaceae bacterium
CATTATAACCAATGCCGGTGGTGCCCCACATATAGATCACCGCGTGTTCATTACCGGCATCATAAGTCTGCGCGCCCATCATCAGATCCGCATCCATATTGGCAAGGTTTGGCAGCAATGATTTATCAAGCGGCTGGTAAACCCCCGCCGCGATCTGGCGCTGCAAGAAATCGGATGTCGGCACAACAACATCATAACCGGAACTGCCCGCCAGCATTTTGGCCTCCAGCACCTCGTTGCTGTCGAACACATCATAAACCACCTCGATACCGGTGGCGGCGGTGAATTTTTCGATCGTGTCCTCGGCGATATAATCGGACCAGTTGTAAATATTGACAACATTGTCCTGCGCCATGACCGCGCTGCCCATCAGCACCGCAACCAGCGAAAGTGAGATTTTCTTGTTCATTTTATTCTCCCGTTAAGAAACTTTTGACCTAGTGGGGCCTGAAACAGGCCCGAAATCAAGTAAATTCTAGGCTTAGAGTGATTCCAGATATGTTGTAAGTTCAAAATCGCTCATCCGCTCAGCAAAACAACGCAATTCCTGTTGTTTTATTGCGCTGAACATTTCACAAAATTCAACCGGCAAAATATTTGCCAGGGTTTTGCTTTGGTCAAACGCTTTGATGGCATCTGCCCAATTGCTTGGCAATTGCGCCAGATCGGCAGCGTAAGCATTGCCGGTAACCGGATCGGCTGGCGCAGCGCGGCGGTTGATACCATGTAATGCGCCCGCCAAAATCGCGGCCAGCAGCAGATAAGGGTTGGCGTCAGCGCCGGACACGCGGTGCTCAATGCGCCGCGCGGCTGGCAACCCGCCCGGAATACGGATAGCCGTGGTGCGGTTTTCATAGCCCCAGCCAATGCCGGTTGGTGCATGGGCATCGGGTTTAAGGCGGCGATAGGAATTCAAATGCGGTGCAAAAATCAGGGTGGACACAGCCATATTTTCCAGCAATCCCGCCACTGCATGGCGCAATATATCACTGCCTTTGTCCGAACCATCATCAAAGATATTTTTGCCGTCGCTATCCAGCATGCTGAAATGCACATGCATGCCGCTGCCGGCCCTGTTAAGATATGGTTTGGCCATAAAACTGGCGGCAAGCCCGTGTTTACGCGCCACGCCTTTGACAATGCGTTTGAAAAACTGGGCGTTATCAGCGGCGCGCAGCGGATCAGCAATATGCAGCAGGTTAATTTCAAATTGCCCCGCCCCGCTTTCGGAAATTGCCGCATCAGC
>JALSGU010000349.1 GCA_026982575.1 Paracoccaceae bacterium
TCATATTGACGGCGCGGTCGGGCCAAGGTCCGTGAACGTGCGGCGGGCCCATTTTTATCCGTTCTGGTCACTGGAAAATGCAGGCACACGGCACGAACCGCGCATTGCGGGCAAAATATTTGACCCCGCATCCATCAACGCACTGGACGCACAGGCGTTTTTTAACAAAATTTGCGTTCGCAATATCCCTGATACCCCGCCGCCTATGGCAAAAGACGGTTTTGTATTGGTGGCGCTGCAAGGGCGTTTGCTGACACAACGGAAATGGCAATATGCCGATTGCAAACAGATGATCGACACCATTCTGGCACAAGACCCATCGCGCCAGATATTGATCAAACCCCATCCGCGCGAAAGCTATTGCGCGGACGAACAGGCGTTTATCCGGGAACTGTCAGCCCATTCGCGCATCGAGATCACCCATGCGGATACCCATAGTCTTTTGAACCACTGTGCTTATGTGGTCACCCAGAATTCGGGGCTGGCATTTCAGGGGTTTCTGTTTCAAAAACCTGCGATCCTGTTTGCCAAATCCGATTTCCACCATATTTGCCAAACTGTCAAAACCCCCGATCAGGCAGCGGACGCTTTTGCAAAAACGCTTGATGAGCGCCCTGCATTTGAAAAATATATCTATTGGTATTTGCAGCTGAATTGCATCAATGCCGGGCGCGATGATGCCCCCGAGGCTATTCTGGATATGCTGCGGCAATGCGGCTGGGAGTTGCCCAGCGCGCCAAAACCAGAATAAGAATACCGCTAACCACCAAGGCAATGCCCGCTGCCTCTCGTTTGGAGATTTTTTCTTTGAAAATCAACCATGAAGCCGCGATTGTGAACAGTAATTCAACCTGCGCAAGCGCCTTTACATAGGCCGCGTTTTGCAATGTCATGGCGGTGAACCACCCCAGTGAAGCCAACGCGCCAACCAGCCCGACCAGCGCTGAAATACGCCAACTTTTTAGAACTTTTGTAATTTGGCCAGTTTCTACAACCGCCAAATAAACCAACATAACTGCCGTTTGAAATGCAGTGGTATAGGCCAGCAAGGTTGCGCCCCGGATTAGGAAATCGCCTGATTCCAGTGACAACGACGCAGCGCGATAGCCAACTGCCGAAATTCCGAATAATGCACCGCATGCCAGCCCTGTTAATGCTGCGCGGCTAAGCAGGCCTTTGCGGATGCCTTGCAAAGAGGACATCACAACAACCCCGATTGTTGATACCATAATAGCAAATATCGCCAGCATGCTGATCCGGTCATTCAACACCAGAAACCCGATAATCGCCGCCTGAATTACTGCGGTTTTGGAAAATGTCGTGCCCACCGCAAAGTTTCGCAAGCCAAACAGATAGACTAGCAAAAACGTCGCCCCTATCTGGGCCAGAGCCGCAATAATGCCAAAACCAATAAAACCGGATGTTGGCGTAGGAATGGCATATTCAAACCGGAAATGCAGCATAGCCAAAACCGTTAATGCCACCGGAACCGCAAAAATAAACCTCGAAAACGTGGCGCCCATGGTGGAAAGCCGCCCTTTCAGATGTTTTTGCAATATCGAACGCAGGTTTTGCAAAAACGCTGCCGCGATGGTGATCGGGATCCAGATTTCCAAGAATTTTCCTTTTAAGCACCCTTTTGGGCGATTTGTCCTATATCAAAGACACATATGCCATGCTGAATATATT
>JALSGU010000350.1 GCA_026982575.1 Paracoccaceae bacterium
CCTACGGCTTCGTCTCTGGTCCAAAGGCTCATAAGGCTGCTTCCAGTGCTTCGACCGAAATGCTTGCCTGTTCGACATCATCAAAAGGCAGAATGTCATCGCCAATTTCCTGTCCGGTTTCATGGCCTTTGCCAGCGATCAACAATGTATCCCCGGGTTGCAATGCATCAACCCCGCGCAAAATCGCCTCGGCACGATCACCCACCTCGATGGCATCGGGGCAACCGGCGAGCACCTCGGCGCGAATGGCCGCAGGGTTTTCCGAGCGCGGATTATCATCGGTTACAAATACCAGATCGGCAAATTCCGATGCGATTTTGCCCATCAAGGGGCGCTTGCCTTTGTCGCGGTCGCCGCCTGCACCAAACACCACAATCAACCGCCCCATCACATGGGGGCGAAGCGCGGTTAATGCGGTTTTCAGGGAATCCGGCGTATGGGAATAATCAACAAAAATCTTGGCACCGTTTTTACGGGTTGCCGCCAGTTGCATGCGGCCTCGCACGGTTTGCAGCTTGTGCAATACGTTAAAAATCGCTTCCGGTTCTGCATCGCTGGCAATGGCCAGCCCCGCCGCCATCAAGGCATTCGAGGCTTGAAACCCGCCAATAAGGTCCAGCCGCGTTGAAAACACTTTATCGCGCCAGGAAAACCGTAGCTCCTGCCCGTTATCATCGAAACGGGTGTTCAGAATTTGCAGATCGCACCCTTTGGCACCACCTACAGAAATTACCTCTTGTTTGCGACCTTGGGCAATCAAACGCACCGTGTCGCCAAACGGATCATCCAGGTTGATCACCGCAGTTTTCCCCTGCCCCAGAACCCTGTCAAACAACCCTGCTTTGGCAGCAAAATAATCGCCAAAACTTTCGTGATAATCCATGTGATCACGGGTGATATTGGTAAAAGCCGCCGCGCATAAATCCACCCCGTCCAGCCGCCGCTGCTCCAACCCGTGCGAGGATGCCTCCATCGCGGCATGGGTAATGCCTTTTTTACCCAGCTTTTTTAGCAAACCGTGCAAGGCAATAGGTTCCGGCGTGGTATGGGCAAGGGGGGCGGAAATAGCACCTTCAACCCCTGTTGTACCAAAATTAACCACCTTTTCACCAAGGTTTTCCAGAATTTGCCGGTAAAAACTGGCAACAGATGTTTTGCCATTGGTGCCGGTGATGGCCACAATTTTTGAAGGTTGCACCCCGAACCAGTTCGCGGCCGCCACCGACAGCGCTTTGCGCGGATCATCCGACACCAGAAAAGGCAAGGGCAGGTCACCCAGCTCCGATTTTACGATTTTTACACCGGCAGGGTCGGTCAGAACCGCTGCCGCACCCATGCGCACCGCAAAAGAAACAAATTCGGCGCCATGCATATTCACTCCGGGCATGGCACAAAAAAGATGACCCGGTCCGGTTTCGCGGCTATCGACAGACAGCCCGGTAATTTCCAGATGTCCGGGCCAGTTTCCCGCTTTTGTGCTTAGCAATGACAGCCCCAGATTTTCAAGTAATCTTGCCGGCATGATATTTCCCTAGTTGCTTGTCAGACGCATGGTTTCATCGGGTGTTTCACCAACAGCACTTGGGCGCAAGCCCATAAGCGGCGCAATCCGGCGAATAATTTCAGCCGCCACCGGCACCGCGGTCCAGCCGGCGGTGCGGCGCGGTTCATAACCCGAGGTTTCCTCGGGTTCATCCAGTGTTACAATCAGCACATATTTAGGGTCAGACATCGGAAAGGCCGTGGCAAATGTTGCGATCACCCTGTCCTCGTAATACCCGCCTTGCGGATCGGGTTTGTCAGCTGTGCCGGTTTTGCCACCAACCTGATATCCCGCAACCTCGCCCAAGGACGCGGTGCCCCGCACCACAACCTGACGCATCATATCACGGATATTATCAGATGTTTCTTGCGAAATCACCCGGTCTGCCTCGGTCGGCACGGTAACATCATTCATCAAAGTCGGATACACGCGCAATCCGCCATTCACCATGGTCGCGTATCCCGCAGCCAGATGCACAGGGGTTACGGCCAAGCCGTGGCCATAAGAAATGGTCATGGTTGAAATTTCAGACCAACGTTGCGGCACCAAAGGGTTGGAGCGCCGCGATTCAGGCAGTTCAAGCGGCAATGCCCCCAAAAACCCGAGCGCCCCCAACAATTCCTGCTGTGCATCCGAACCGGCCGCAACCGCCAGGCGGGCAGACCCGACATTGGATGATTTTACGATCACATCGCGCAACGAAAGCTGCGGCCCGTAATTGCGGAAATCACGAATGCGAAACCGGTTCCAGACCAGAGGGCCGCTGGTATCCACCATGGAATCCGGCGTTGCAACACCCTGCTCCATCGCCAAAGCCGCAGTAAAAATCTTGAAAACCGAACCAAGCTCGTATTTGCCTTGCGCGGCCCTGTTAAACAGGGGGCTTTCGGCAGGATCGCCGGTTATGGCCGGATTTGGCCGGTGATTGGGGTCAAAATCCGGCAAGGAAACCATGGCAATAATCCGGCCTGTATCCGCCTCCATCAACACGGCGCTGGCGGCTTTTGCATTCATCAGGCGCATGCCGCCTTCCAGCACCCGACGGATGGCGGCTTGCACGGTCAGGTCAATCGACAACTGCAATGGCGCGCCCTCCAGGCTCGGGTCGCGCAAATAATCGTCAAACTGCAATTCAACCCCTGCCACGCCGATTACCTCGGCCGCATAAACGCCTTCACGCCCGAAACTGGTGCCCCCCAGAATATGCGAGGCAAACGGACCATTGGGATAAAGCCGTAATTCACGCGGGCCAATGATCAACCCCGGTTCGCCCAGATCATGCACCAATTGGCGTTGCTCGGGTGATAGTTTGCGCTTCACCCAGACAAATTTCCGTTCGCCCGTGAACTGGCGCACCAGTTGGTCGACATCCAGTTCGGGGAAAATTTCGGACAGCCCGATTGCCGCACCAACCGGATCAACCATATCTTGCGGATGGGCTGACAAGGATGCTGTCACCAGATTTGTGGCCAGAATCGTGCCGTTTCTATCAACAATATCAGCACGTTGATTAACAATCGGGCTGGAATTGATGGTAAGCTCCGGCTCGATCGGGTCATAGGCCGCCAGCACCGCCATTTTTCCGCCAACCACAGCAAATGCCAGAAAAAATGTAGCCGCCATCAGCACAAGGCGGCTTTCAGCCTGCTTACGTTCCCGAATGCGCTGGTTTTTCAGCCGCGCGGCGCGCTCTTCCGCTTCGACAAGTGCAGGGTCAACGCCGCGCATTCTTGCCTTTAGAATGCGAGCCAACGGGCGTAGGGGACGACGGATATTCATCATTCACCCCTCGCGCTGACCGGTTCTGCGGCTGTCAGGTCTGCAGTCAAAACCGAACCTCGGTCCGCGAATATCTCCGCATGGATCGGCATCAGCCGCAATTCGTCAAAATAGGTTTCCGACAAAACCCGCAAGCGTTCGGGCCGGTTAAGATAAGCCCATTCAACCCGCAGAACGCTGATGGTTTCGCGCTCAAAGGCGATATCGCGCTGCAATTGGGCAACCCGTTTTTTGGCATCGCGGGTTTCGTAATTCACCTGAAAAGTCATATAGCCAAAAAAGGTCACGATTACAGCTGCGCATATATATAGAAAAGGTTTCACAGAATCCCTCCTTTGGTCAGATCAATTTTCGGCATCCCGATGCTGAAAGGATCGGTAAATTCAGCAGGAGCATCCAGGCGCCGCGCCAGCCGTAATTTTGCGGATCGCGCCCGTGGGTTGGCATCGCATTCCGCTGCGCCAGCCTCGATTGCCTTGCGGTTGACCCGTGCAAATCGCGGCTTGCCGGATTCCAGTTCGGGCGCAAAGCGGTTGGCTTGGGGGGCGTTGCCGGAACGGTTTTGAATAAACCGCTTTACCATGCGATCCTCTAGCGAATGAAAGGTCACAACCGCCAGAACTCCACCCGGCTTTAATGCCGCTTCGGCAGCATTCAGCCCGCGCGCCAATTCGCCCAGCTCGTCATTCACCGCGATGCGGAGCGCCTGAAAACTGCGTGTTGCAGGGTGCGGCTGCCCCGGCTTTGCGCGCGGCAAGGCTTTTTCGATAACCCGCACCAGTTCCAGCGTGTCGCTGAAATCTCCGTGTTGACGGGCGTCAATAATACCATGGGCAATGCGACGGCTTTTGCGCTCTTCGCCGAATTGGAAAAGAATATCGGCGATCACGCCTTCATCAGAGCGATTAACAATATCGGCCGCGGACGGGCCGGCTTGCGACATGCGCATATCCAGCGGACCAGAGCGCATAAACGAAAACCCCCGCCCGGCCTGATCGATCTGCATGGAAGAAACACCTATATCCAGCACGATCCCGTCAAGCGGTTCATCGGCCAATCCATCCAGCTCACCAAAAACACCCTGTTTCAATACCAGCCGGTCACCATATTCACCCGCCCAGCTTTTTGCGCGCTCAAACACTTCGGGGTCGCGATCAATCGCGATAACTTTTTCTGCCCCCGCATCCAACAATGCACGGGTATAGCCGCCAGCACCAAAGGTGCCATCCAGCCAGACACCCGAAACAGGTTCGACATTTTCAATAATTTGAGAAATCAGAACGGGGATATGGGGTGCGGTTTCAACCATGACTAACCCCCAATTCGTAAATCATTCAAAAGCTCAAGCACATCCTCATCATCAATATCGGCATCAATAGCCTCTGAATCAGCTACATAATCCGCAGGATTCCAGATTTGAAATAATTCAACCATGCCAACAAAAACCGCTGTGTCGGAAATGTTGAATTTTTCCGTCAAGTCTTTGCGCAAAATAATCCGGCCATTATCATCAATCGCCAGCGGGATGGATTTGGCCGCCAAACGGCGAAGCAGCTTTTTGCGGTCACGCCCATAAGGCATGGCCAATATCTTCTGCTCCATTTCTTTAGCTGCCTTAACGGTATATCCAGTCAAACAAGCATCACCACCCATGCCATGCATTAATACCATTCTGGGGTTTTTTCCGGTCTCGCAAGCAGGGTCACCCTCGGCAAGCACAGCGCGAAACGCAGCCGGAATCGATACGCGACCCTTGCTGTCAACCTTGTTGGTTATCTCGTCTCTGAAGCCTAGCTCCACTGTTCTGCTCCTGCATCCCTGCAAATAAAAACGGCCCGTATGCAAAAACGGATCGTGTCTGCCCAACACGATCCGCCATCTGCCCCGCTAGGGAGGGTCTTGCCCGACTACGTGCCACTTTGCGTGTCTGCTCGCTCCGCGCCGGATCTTATTTGTCTTTTGGCGGAAATTTAGCTGCCTGTATGAAACTGCCTACTGATTATTTTTATTTGGGAGAAACCCCAGCTTTCCGTCCGCAAGCGATAGTTAGCATACCTTTTTATCCCTAGCAATGGAAATTTTTGGATTTTTATGGTTTTTGATAGAATTTGAGCATATTTTCTTTGCTCAGGCAAAAGCACCCAAAGGCAAGCCCCATCAATTGGGGGGCAGCACAGCGCACCCACAAGATATAGCGTCAGCCGGCAAAGCAGGTATTTTCAAAAAAAAGTGATTTTTTATGCGGATGGCCTGTAAGCCGGATTTTGTTCGGGCCTTTCGGCCGTCGACAACCATTCATCTGGACCTGCTGTTGCCAACAGATTCTAGCAGCCAACCCGGGTCACTGGGCGGAAGAACCCGACGCAAGCGTCGCGTGACCCCTATTTGGCTTTGCTCCTGACGGGGCTTGCCGTGCCCGCGATGTTGCCATCGCGGCGGTGGGCTCTTACCCCACCTTTTCAGCCTTACCAGTCGAAACTGGCGGTTTATTCTCTGTGGCGCTTTCCCTCGGGTTACCCCGGCCGGCCGTTAACCGGCGTCATTTCTTCCTGGAGTCCGGACTTTCCTCACCTGATTCGGTGCAGCTGCCCAGCCATCCGCATACGCCTATGCTTATCATGAAAAACCGGCGCAACAACCAGGAAACCACCCGCCTTGACGACTTTGGTCGTCTGTTAACCTCAAGGCAGTCTTATAAATTGACACATCGCAGCCATGCGTCTAATATTGTTTACAAAATGTTTGCCGGTTTTCTCAAACAGCAATACATATTAAATTTGTAATGGAGTGGCTATTATGCCTTTTTTACTTGATTGGGAGGCCGGTACAACACTTATTGACGGCAACAACTCCCTTACCGATCCCGCTACGGGTGATATCGTTAATGTAACCGTTAGCACGCCTGATAACGCTGGCGGTGAATCGTTCTTTGTTCAGGATAATAATCCGAATGATCCCGCCGCACCGAATGTTCTAGGTGCTTTTTACCCTGACCGACCTACGGACGGCCCGACCGAGGTAACATTGAATTTTGATCAGTTTGTCGAAAATGTAACCTTTCAGCTATTTGACATTGATACAGGTACCGGTACCGGATTTGGTCAGTGGGATGATGAAATCACCATCATCGCTACGCGCCCGGACGGCACAGTATTGACCATAACCTATGACAATGCCGGCAACCAGATTGTAAATGGCAATGTTATCACCGGTAATGGCACTACGAATACGCCGCGCGGCGATACTGTTGATGTTACGATTGCCGGCCCCCTTAGCGATATCACCATTATTTACGATAATGGTCCGAACAGCACAAGTGTTGGCTATGTCGGGATTGGCGATATCTCTTTTGATCTTTTTGGTCCGCTGTGTTTTGCTCGTGGAACCATGTTGGAAACCGATCGTGGCGAAATAGCAATCGAGGATCTGGCGGTTGGCGACATGGTCCGCACAATGGATAATGGCATGCAGCCCATTCGCTGGGTCGGATCCACCACAACACCTGCAACGGGCAGCAACGCTCCGGTTTTGTTCCGCAAAGGCGCCATTGGAAACTCCCGCGATATGTTGCTTTCTCCTGCGCATCGCGTATTGCTGCAAGGGTGGCGCACAGAGTTGCTATTTGGAAAAAGCCAAATGCTGGCTTCGGCAAAATCCTTGGTGAATGACAGCACAATTTTGCGTCAGGCACGTGAAAAAGTGGAATATTTTCACGTATTGTTTGACCAGCATGAAATCGTTTTTTCAGAAGGCGCCCCGACCGAAAGTTTCCATCCGGCAGATATGTCCGTTGATGCAATGACCAACGATGCACGCGAAGAAATCTATCGCCTGTTTCCACAATTGCAACAAGGCGCAACATCCTATGGTCCCGCCGCACGCGAGACGTTAATGCCACACGAAATTGCATTGATGAACGCGTAATTTCTGTAAACAAGTTAAAAAGGTGCCCTGGAAACGGGGCACCTTTTTTTATTTCTTGTTCCGTTTATTGCTGCGCATAGAAACACCGGGGCTGATAAAATTTGCGCGTCGGGATACTGGCTTATTACGCAGGGCCGGTTTTGGCGCGGACTGGTCCTCGCGCTTGATGCCCAACTGGTCACGCAATATCTTTGGGCGGATTTCCTCAACCCCGCCGCGCGCCAGATCCCCTAGCTGAAACGGGCCATAGGAAACCCGGATCAAACGGTTAACCATTAACCCTACTTCCTCCAATGCACGGCGGATTTCGCGGTTTTTGCCTTCACGCAAGCCAATGGTCAGCCAGACATTTGCGCCTTGCTGTTTATCAAACTCAACCGACATCGGCTGAAAGCGTTCGCCATCAATAACCATACCTTCGCGCAGCGGCCTAACCCGGGTATCGGATGCATTGCCATTGGCCCGAACACGGTATTTTCGCACCCAGCCGGTTGATGGCAATTCCAGCTTGCGCTTCAGTTCACCGTCATTGGTTAGCAACAGCAGACCTTCGGAGGTTAAATCCAGTCGCCCGACGCTCATCACTCTTGGCAATTCCTCGGGCAGGCGATCAAATACAGTTGCCCTGCCCTTTTCATCCCGGGCCGAAGTTACCAGGCCCGGAGGCTTATGATATCGCCAAAGCCGCGCCGGTTCAGGGGCAGCCACCGGCCGGCCATCCACGGTAATGACATCTTTATCTGTGACATTAAGCGCCGGAGATGTGATTTTTTTACCGTTCACAACGACACGTCCGGCCTCAACCATGCGTTCGACTTCGCGCCGCGAAGCAACCCCCGCCCGCGCGAGCTTTTTGGCGATCCGCTCGCCGACATATTCTTTTTTCTGATTCATACATGGGGGGATACACGGACAGCATAACAAGGCCAAGTAAAAACCTGAAAATATAAAAGCGGTCCTGCTTTTGTGACCACCATGCGCAGGGTTGTTCTGCGGGTCG
>JALSGU010000351.1 GCA_026982575.1 Paracoccaceae bacterium
AGGTTTTCCATTTCAGCGAAGGTAATGGCTCCCCCGTCATTCGCCAATGTACCGCCATTAGCCTCGGTGATGGTCCAGCTATTATCTCCGTCAAAACCAATCAGGGTGTCTGAATCAGCACCACCTTCTACCGTAGCGACAATATTGTTCGCTGTGACGGTAAAGATGTCGTTATTCCCGCCTCCATTCAGTGTTCCGGTTGAGATGTTGATATCGAATTCATCAACTCCGGTGCCTCCGGTGAGATGGCTAAAACCACTGAAATTCACGGTATTGGTGCTGTAAATCAAAGAAGAGGAGGCAGCCACTGTCCAGGTAGTATTTGCACCAGTGCCTGTCAAGGTGTTAACGCCACCACCTGTTGCCGTCAGTGTTTCAACCCGCTCAACATCAGCGCCAACAGTAATGCTAACGTTACTACCCGTAATCGTCAGGCTGTCGGTACCCGCACCGCCATCAACCAGTCCAGTGACCGAGCCACCATTAGTGATACTGAGGATATCATCCCCAGCTCCTGCATCTACGCTGTTCGCCGTACCATTAACAGTGATGGTATCGATACCGGCATCGCCTGTTACAGCGCCCGTCACACGGCTATTGGTGTTAATGGTAATCGTGTCGGCATCCGCACCACCGCTTAATGCAGCAACTTCGCCATAATTTGTCGCATCGGTGGCGTTAAGGGTAATGGTGTCAGCACCCGCATTACCATTCAATGCCAGCGTGACACGGCCATTGGATTCGATGGTAATAAGATCATTATCAGCACCGCCATTGAGAGTGGCAACGCTTGCCAAATTGCTATTGTCAACACCAAGAACAGTGATGGTATCAACACCGGCATCACCGTTAAGGGTGGTGACAGTGCCATTGATGGTGAATTGGTCATCTCCGCCCTGACCATTCAAGGTATCCATGCGGGTACCTGCGTTGACGGCGAAGGTATCCACTTCAGTACCGGTGCCGCCGGTGAGGGTCTCCATTTGTGAAAAAGCGATGCTGCTGTTGAGTGCGCCACCCTCATCCACCGTCACCTCCCAGTTATTGGCCACATCCGGGCCACGCAGAGTATCGGTACCCGCGCCACCACGGATATCGGTGAACGTGAGTCCGCTGGTATTGATGTTGAAGGTATCATTGCCA